>CAKZTM010000071.1 GCA_937920555.1 uncultured Paracoccaceae bacterium
ATAGCTAACGCTTTGATCGGACGCGCCCAATACCTCTGTTATGATGCCGAGCGCATCTTTCAAGTTCTGTTCCGCGGCACAATCCAGTTCAATCTTCTTTGCATCGTTACTTTCTGAAAGACCAAGGTCACCAAGGACACCGCCCAAGTTACATAACCCAGCCGCATAATTTTGGGACAGGCGCCCGAAGGCTTTTTCCATGACGGGCAGGTTCTGCTCATACATGCGTGAGACAAGTTCGAGATCGCCTGTCGCAGCCATCACAAAAAGGGCAGTGGAGTTTATAAAGCTGCTACCAGCTTTGGCACCGTCTTCATCGGCAAGGTCCAATAGAGGCGCGACAGCATCTGCTTGTTTTGCCAAACGGCGGTATTTCTTCCAGCTTGGGATATCATGTTGAGGGTTAGAGGTGAATTGAACCCGCCCCAATTGCGCCGCAAAACCCACAAACCAAGTCATCATCTCCGGTTCCAATTGGTCGCGAAGGACCAGTTGGGTCAGGCGGTGGATACGCCATGTTGCAACCTTCTGCCCCGTTTCGTCTTCCGCCTTCGCTGTACGCAGCAGCGAGTGTTTGGCGGCAGCGGCAAATGCACGGCGACGCGTCGCGGTGTCATGGGCAAGCATGTAAAATGGGTGTTTCTCCACCAATACCGCTGCACCCTTTTCCAGATAATCCGGATCAATATCTTCCGGTGCCATGAAGGCGGCTAGGGTCAGAACCGCTTGCGCGTCCTCGCTCAGGCGCTGAAAGGAGCCGAGCACGGCTGCGGCCAGAGATTTGTCATAAACCGTCTCCCCGCCGGGCACTTGGTCGAGGATTTTGGCGTAATTTTCCCCATATTCCGCGATGCTCATGCCAGTGTCGCGCAGATCAGCGCCCACCACCATGAGCGCGAGCGGAAGGGCACCCAGCGCCTTTACTGCAAGCTCGGCCAGAGCTGCATCCGGTTCACGCTCCGCCTCACGTGCCAGCAGCATCACCGGGGCTTCGTCCTCAGGCTCGTCAACGCGGATGGTGGTCGCACGCTTTTGCCAGCCGGACAGGCGCGACGTTATCAAATGGTCGACTTCAGCAGTATCGGTGAAGCGGCTCAGAGCGGCCTTTTGAACCGCCTCATCATCGATGTTGTCATGGATCAGGAGCCAACGTTGCCCCTTCATATTGCCTTCGCGCATGCATTTGAGAATGTCGCGGTAATACGCCTCGTCGTTGTTTTTGTTCTCTATGCCAAGATGCCGCCCCAGCGGGCCAAGATCCTGCGCAGCACCGGAAATGCTTTCGCCCGATATCCGCCATGCGCCGACATACCGGCCGTTTTGAACATGGATGCGGGCATAGTGATCGGCCGCGGCTGTCTTCCCGACACCGCCAGCCCCCCAGAGCACAACAGGTTCGTGGACCGCATCGAACTCCTCGGCAATTTTTGTGGCCAGTTCATCGCGCCCCAAAATGTCGAGGTTATCAAGCCGGATTTTGGGATCAAGGCCGTCGCGAGCTTCGAGCACCGCAGTCTTGGCCGCCTTTAAATTCTCCCGCGCTTTTTTAGCGAGATCGGAAAACACATCAATCAAATGTCACGCCCTCACACCTTCAATGGAAAGAGTGTAGCGCGGCGATGTGAGTGTGAGAAGATGTTAATATCTATGCGTCATTGGCAGTGTCTTCGGGGCGCTTGCGGATTACCTCATGTGAGAGGTTTCCAACTTCCCCGAGATTGTCTAAACCCTACGACACAATATATCCGATCGGGCCACATTCTTGGACACAATAGTTCTCAGCACAGAAATGATCGTTGTTCTTTGCCTTCTGGGCTTCACGGTCTTTTTGTTCGTCTCGGAAATTCTCCGGGTCGATCTTGCGGCCATTCTGGTGATGGTTGTTCTCGGAGCGCTGTCCTATTTGCCGGGACTTGGCGGTTTGGCCGACATCAACCATCTTTTTGATGGGTTTGCGTCCAATGCGGTGATCTCCATCATCGCGGTCATGATCATTGGAGCGGGGCTCGACAAAACCGGTCTTATGTCAAAAGTGGCCGCCTGGATCCTGCAGGTTGGCGGATCGACCGAAGCGCGGATCATTCCCATTATCTCCGGGACGGTTGGGTTCATTTCGTCGTTTATGCAAAATGTCGGGGCGGCGGCTTTGTTCTTACCGGTGGTGTCGCGCATTTCTGCGCGCACAGATTTGCCTTTGAGCCGGTTGCTGATGCCCATGGGATTTTGCGCGATACTTGGCGGAACGATGACAATGGTTGGATCGTCGCCGCTTATTCTGCTCAACGATCTGATCATCACTGCCAATGAGGACCTGCCGGCCGATGCGCAGATGGAGACGTTTGGCCTCTTTTCGGTCACGCCCGTGGGCATTGCCTTGGTGCTTACTGGCATTTTGTACTTCATGATTTTCGGGCGTTGGGTTTTGCCAAACTCGACCGCACGCGATGATGGTGCATCGGGTCAGTCGATGACTGAATACGTCAAGCGGCTTTACGGGCTTGATGCGGATGTTTTTGAGGTGGAGGTGCCTGCCGGAAGCTTGCTGATTTCGCAGACCTTTGATGATCTGATGCAGGTCCAGCACATTTACGTGGTCGGCAGTTACTATCAGGGCACGCGGTATCTGTCGCCTGTTTTGAACACGGTTATTGAGGGCCCTTGCCGGTTGGCGATCATGGGGGACCGTGCCGCCGTGGAGGACATGACAGAGATTTTTGATCTGATCCTACACCCAAAGCTGACCGTCTTTTCCGAGGATTTTGCGGCAACCAAAGCGGGCGTGGCTGAGATCGTGATCCCACCAGATAGCGGCGTCATCGGGAAGACCGGCAAGGACTTGGAATTCCGCAAGGTCTACGGCTTGAACATGCTTGCCATTCACCGCAGCGAGGAGACCTTGAGCCTTGTAGAGACCGAGGATCACGACGCCACCAATATAGGACGTGTCTCTTTTCGTGCGGGCGATACTTTGGTCGTGCAAACCCAGTGGGACCGGCTTGCAAGGCTGACCAAGGATCGGGACTTTGTGATTGTCACCGCAGACTTCCCGCAAGAGGAGCTTCGTCCCCAAAAGGTGGGCTGGGCGCTGGTCTTTTTTGCCATTGCGTTGGGATTGATCCTATTCTCGGACCTTAGATTGTCGTTGGCCCTTTTGGTCGGCGCCGTCGGGATGATCATAACGCGGGTCCTCAGCGTTGATGAGGCCTATGAGGCCGTTGGTTGGAACACGGTATTTCTGCTAGCCTCTTTGATCCCTTTGGGCAGGGCCGTGCAGTCAACGGGCACGGCGGAATGGATCGCGCAGCAAATATTGCTGGTTCTCAATGGCTGGCCAATTTGGGCTCTTCAGGTCGGTATTGCCCTGCTGGCGACCTTGTTTACGCTGGTGATGTCAAATGTGGGCGCTACGGTGTTGCTGGTGCCGCTGGCGGTTTCTATTGCGCTTTCTGCAGGCGCGGACCCGGCGATTTTCGCGATGACCGTCGCCATTTCCACATCCAACTCTTTTCTGATCCCAACCCACCAAGTCAACGCATTGATTATGGGACCAGCGGGCTACCGGGTGATGGATTTCGTCCGAACCGGGGGTATTATGACAATCCTGTTTTTGATTGTCTCGATGGTGATGATGAACCTGATATTCTAGCGTTTGAGCGACTTTCCGCGCAGTCTTTTCGATACATAAAATCCAAAGTTATTTGGTTACTGGGCGTTAGCCTTACATCGATATTGCTGTCCTTCAGGTGAGAACAGAGGACGCCATATGATCAAAGCAAACGTAGCTCTCAAGCACGAAACACTACTACCGGTATCGCCATGTGAACGACAAAACATCTTGATACTCGATGACAGTAGTTTTGACAGGCTCAGAATAAAGCGGGAAATTGCCAGAGCGGGGCTTGTTGCCCATATCGACGAGATCTCCTGTCTATGTCATTTGAGCGACGCATTGGCGGATGAGATCTACGATATTGTTATCATTGATTATTTTCTCCCAGATGGAACTGGGGATGATGCCTTGGATCTGGTCATGACCGATGAAAACCACCGCGACGCGCGGCTGATTTTAGTTTCAGGCAATCCTTGGGTCTGTGCAGCGACGGTTAAAGAAAGAAACCGGCAGGTCGAATTTATCAATAAAAGCAAATTGGGTTACGGGCATTTTCTAAGCAGAATTACAGCGCGCAAGAGGTAGTGCAGGCCCGGCCTATTCGGCGGTTTCGCTGGTTAAAACAAGCTCGGTCGGAGGTGCGATTTTCAGATCATCGGCGGTCAGGGGTGTTGTCGGCTTGGACAGCATGTAGCGCGTGACCCAATGCAATCTGTGCTCTGCGCGCGTGATCGCCACATATGCAAGCCGTTTCCAAAGCGGAATACCCGCCTCGGAACGCCCAAAGCGCGCGGCGGCTTCAATGTCGGGGCCGAAAAGCTGGACTTCCGGCCACTGACTGCCCTGCGCCTTATGGATCGTACAGGCGGCACCATGCACGAAGGCCGCCCCCATGCTTGCGGCAAACGGAATGAAAGGCTCCTCCTGATCCGGGGCTTCGATCTTGATGATACTGGCCGCGTTCACTTGCGGGTCTTCGGCGCCAACCACCCACACGCGAGAAAAGCCGGGCTTCCGCCCAGCGCCCAAATAGATAACTTGCGCACCTTTGATCAGGCCGCGCGTCTCTAGATCGATACGCCTCTTGCGGTGCTTCATGGGCAGCTCGATGCCATCGCAGATCAGCGGCTCGCCGGCCAACAACTCTGCCTGCGGGGCACCGTACACCGACCGAAACGCGTGAATAAGACGAATGCGCGTGGCATTGCGCCACGTCAAAACCGGTGATCGAGCCATCAGTTCGGTATTCACACGCGGAGACACCACCACGCGGTCGTCTTCTTTCGCCGCTCTCTCGATCATATGCTCGAAATCATGAAATTCGAGATCGGGGTCGCTCAGCGCATGGGCCAGATCGAGAATTGGATTGTCAGCCTCTTGACGATGAACCCGGCTCAGAACGAGCTTGGAGCTTTCCGGGAGCGCCTCAAAAGACATGCTGCCCGATTGGCCGACCGGGGCCAGCTGAGCAGGATCGCCAAACAGCACCAACGTGGAAAATATGTCTTTCAGATCACTCAGCTGGCGATCATCCAGCATGGAGGATTCGTCTATGAACCCGATATCCAACGGCGATTCACGGCGCGTCCAGCCGGTTATGAAATCGGAGCCCCTCAAGCCAGCTGCGGCCAGCGCACCGGGCATGGATTTCTGGGTCTTATAAAATGCCTCGGCGCGATCAAGAGCCGTGTCGGTCAGCCCTTCGATCACGGGGCGGAGGGCTTCTCCGGCCAACCATTCCGCGATTTTTTCATACTCGGGATCATAGACCGGCGTGTAGAGAATGCGGTGAATTGTGGTCGCAGGAACGCCCCGGTTGCGCAAAACGGAAGCCGCCTTGTTGGTCGGCGCCAGAACCGCAAAGGTGCGTTTGTCGGCACGGTTTTTGGATTCGTAGTCAGCCGAAACCGCCTCCACACCCATTTCGATGAGCGCATTCACGATCTCTGCCAGAAGGAGCGTCTTGCCGGACCCGGCTTTGCCAAGGACCGCGGTTACTGTTTCGCCACCTTGTGCGGTCGGAAGCAGTTCCAAATTGGCGATGTCAACGCCGGACCCCAACAAGATTTCCGAGATACGGTCATGGGCTTCTGCCTGATCTTCGGAGAGCTGGATCACGGTTGGGTACACTCCAATGCGGGGTTATCGCTTTGGACTCTAGCGATCCCCGATAGGCAGGACCAGAGGATCAGGCCGCATAAATATGGGCATCATGAGAAAATCCGCGATTGAACCATTCTTTGGCGGTTTGACGGGAAATTCCTGAGCGCTGGCACATCCGGTCAAGTGCTTCTTCGGACAATTCCCAAAGCCCCACACTTGTCGTTTCCCGACCTTCGCCTTTGCTGCCAAGAAGTGTTGGCTCCCATCCAAGTCGGCGATAAATCCGAACCATGCGGGCGTCAAATACGCCCACGGAGTCTGTTGCGCCAAATTGAAGGCCCATCTCACAAGAGCTGATCAAGAGCGCGGCCGCCACTTTACGCGCTGTTTCCGCATCTGCCCGAGGTGAGACGCAAAAGCGTGTGCATTCCCAGATGAGCGGGCTTTCGATCCGAACGCCATCGGTGACATCAAGGAAATGATCATTGACCATGGTTTGCCCTGTTGTCGGCAAGAAACGAACCGAGCCGCCATGTGTGCCGTCTTCCAGCTCATAAATCACATAGAGAGGGTTGAGCGTGTCGTAGAGGTCGATCTCGTGGCCCGTCGCATTGACGGTCACTTCCCAGTTGAGGCGGGTTTTGAATTGCACGGCACGATCTTTGAACATTGTATCACGGAGGACTGGGAATTTGTGCAAATCTTCGGCGTAAATGTAGTGGATCATGTCGTCCTCCAGAACGTGCGGTTTCGTTTGGAGGAGTTATTGTTTTGGGACTGTTAACGGTGTTAAAAGGCTGCGTTCGCAAGGTCGCGTAACTTTGCAACACCCGCTGCCCGTTGATCAGTTCTTAGATGCGGATTGATCCAGATTGCAAGGCAAGCACAACGGCCTGAGTGGTGTTTATTGCACCAAGTTTCGTGCGTGCGGTGTCGAGATACACCCGAACGGTATGTTCCGATATTCCCAAGGCGTCCGCGATTTGCGCGCGGTTATTCCCAATTGCCAGCAGCGAAAGCACATCCCGTTCGCGGGGGGAAAGTTCTTTTTGGTTTTCCTCTACGGTCAGCGAGGGTTTTTCATGCAGCGTCTTATGCAGGTAGTGCGAGATAACGAGCATGTCTTGCGTGTAGTCTTTAATGAACGACTGCCATTTTTCATCCGAGGTGGTATCGTTGATCGTCAAAACCGCAAATTGACCCAAAGGTCCACGTATGGGTACGGTCAGGCCCTGATTGCCGACACCTGAGTTGGACGCTTCTCGAAACAACTCCCGGCTTTTCTTGCTGCTCCAATCCAGTTTCTTCCAATCGATGGGATGGAACTGGCGCTGTGCGCATCTGACAACGGGATCAACATTTTGCAGTTTAGAGGTCTCGTAGTGTTTTGCCCATTCGGGGGAATAGGTGAAACCCGTAACCTGATTGTTTGAGAGATCGTTGGAGTAGTAAACTACGTTTTCGACTTGGTATACGTCCCGAATAATCTCAACAAGGGACCGGGGCGCCTTCGGCTTCTCCGAATCCTCCAAGCATTCTAAGACTCTGTCTATTTTCCCTGTCATACTCTTCCACTGTGGCATTCACCTGACGCTCACCGAGCTCTACCGCAGCGACAATTATCGCATCATCAAGGTGTTCCGCGAAATCGAGCATCGCATTTTGCAATGCCACCTGGCGCATGTCCTTAAGAACGTCGATCATCCAGTCGTTACTCATATCTGTTTTACCCAACTTAGTTAATGAACGGTTAATCAACCTTAACATGCACCAGTTTGACAGGATATTCACAGAATTAAATTACCCAATTTTAGTGAGGGTAAAAATATAAGTCATTGAAATCATTAGAATCGCAAAATGCTTTCGGGCAAATATCGTGGTTTCGTCGAGAATCAACAAATGTTCTTCTCGACGAGATTCTTTATCTTTTGGAAGTTTATCCTAGAGGTTTACTCGCCTCAAGCGTGTCTTCGAATGTTCTAAGGCCCGTAAGCGGAGAATTGACCAAAACCGCCATATTCCCCGGCTTATGCTCATTGCGCCGCATCATCATATGGGCCTCGGGCAGTTCCTCCCAAGGAAATACCTCAGACATGCACGGATCAAGTCGACGCTCCAGCATCAATTGGTTCGCAGCCGAGGCTTGTTTGAGATTGGCAAAATGACTGCCCTGCACCCGCTTTTGATGCATCCAAAGATAACGCGCATCTACCGTGAGGTTAAAGCCGGTAGTGCCCGCACAAATCACAACCATACCGCCCTTTTTCACGACGAAGGTTGAAACCGGGAATGTGGCTTCTCCCGGGTGCTCAAACACCATATCCACATTGTTGCCTTTTCCGGTAATGTCCCAGATCGCTTTACCAAATTTGCGGACCTCTCCGAACCAATCTGCATATTCCGCGGTATTCACGGTCGGGAGCTGTCCCCAGCAGTTGAAGTCTTTGCGATTGATGACGCCCTTGGCGCCCAGAGACATCACAAAATCGCGTTTGTCTTCCTCCGAAATGACACCAATGGCGTTACCACCTGCGGTATTGATCAACTGGATTGCGTAAGAGCCAAGCCCGCCAGACGCGCCCCACACCAGCACGTTTTGCCCCGGACGAAGCTCATGGGGCGCATGCCCAAACAGCATCCGGTAGGCGGTTGCAAGAGTAAGCGTGTAACAGGCGGCCTCTTCCCAGGTCAGGTGTTTTGGTCGGGGCATAAGCTGCTGCGATTGCACATTGGTGAACTGGGCAAAGGAGCCATCAGGTGTCTCATATCCCCAAATCCGCTGCGAGGGCGAGAACATCGGGTCACCGCCATTGCAATGTTCGTCTTCGCCATCATCCTGATTGCAGTGGACCACAACTTCGTCGCCAACTTTCCAACGAGTGACTTTATCGCCCACCGCCCAAACGATGCCGGCTGCGTCGGACCCTGCAATGTGATAGGGCTGCTTGTGGCCATCGAACGGAGAGATCGGAATTCCCAAAGCGGCCCAAACACCGTTATAATTCACGCCAGCGGCCATTACATAGACAAGCACTTCATGGCTATCGAGCTTGGGCGTGTCCACCACTTCTAATTGCATCGCCGTATTTGGCTCGCCGTGGCGTTCTTTACGGATCGTCCACGCATACATCTGCGCAGGCACATGACCGATGGGTGGGATTTCACCCATTTCATACAGATCTTTTTGCGGTGCATCATAGGCTGGTAGGTCTGGGGCAAGGTCTTTCGGGGCCATTTTACTCTCCACGCTGGTCGTTTTCACGTATCAATCTGTGCAAACAGTCTTTTTAATATGGGATAAAGCGACTCGCTGCCACTCGCCCACGCTCAAATTGTGCATATGCGAAATGAATTATTGACGCAAGTTTATTATTTGATCAATATACATTACGTAATTAAATTGCGCCCGAGTTGCGCTGCATTGCAAAAATACGTGGTGTTTGGCGTGGTTTTTGAGACTGTAAACAGATGATTCTGGACGGAGAGTATCGATGACAGGCCAAAACAAGGATCGACCTTGGCTCATTCGCACCTATGCGGGTCATTCGACCGCCGCCGCATCAAACGCACTTTACCGTGCAAATCTGGCCAAAGGTCAAACCGGGTTGTCAGTGGCGTTCGATCTGCCCACCCAAACTGGTTATGACTGTGATCACATTTTAGCCCGGGGGGAGGTTGGTAAAGTTGGCGTGCCAGTAGGCCATATCGGCGACATGCGCGCGCTTTTTGCAGACATCCCGCTCGATCAAATGAACACCTCTATGACCATCAACGCGCCTGCGCCTTGGCTTCTCGCGCTTTATATCGCCGTGGCCCAGGAGCAAGGCGCGGATATCTCAAAACTTCAGGGCACTGTACAAAACGACATCATCAAGGAATATCTGTCGCGCGGCACATATATGCTGCCGCCCAAACCGTCGCTGAAATTAATCGGGGATGTCGCGGAATATTGTTACACCCACGTCCCAAAATGGAACCCGATGAATGTGTGTTCGTACCACTTGCAAGAGGCAGGCGCGACGCCAGAGCAGGAACTGGCCTATGCATTGGCCACCGCTTGTGCCGTTTTGGATCAAGTCAGAGGGCAAGTGTCCGAGAACGATTTCCCCCAAGTGGTCGCGAGGATTTCCTTTTTCGTGAATGCGGGCATCAGATTTGTCACTGAGATGTGCAAAATGCGGGCCTTTGTGGATCTTTGGGATGAAATTTGCAGGGTCAGATACGGCGTCGAGGAGCCCAAGCTAAGGCGGTTTCGGTACGGGGTTCAGGTCAATTCGTTAGGGCTGACCGAACCACAGCCGGAAAACAACGTCTACCGCATCTTAATTGAAATGCTCGCCGTGACCTTGTCGAAGAATGCAAGGGCGCGCGCGGTGCAACTGCCCGCTTGGAACGAGGCGTTGGGACTGCCCCGCCCTTGGGATCAGCAGTGGTCTATGCGTATGCAGCAGATCATGGCGTTTGAGACCGACTTGCTGGAATATGAGGACTTGTTTGACGGCAATCCGGTGGTCGCAGCAAAGGTGGAGGCGTTGAAAACTGCCGCTCTTGAGGAGCTACGGCTCATTGATGAGATGGGCGGCGCGGTCTCAGCAATCGACCACATGAAGTCCCGCTTGGTTGAAGCCAATGCGGAACGGGTTGGTCGGATTGAGCGTGGCGATACGGTCGTTGTTGGTGTCAACGCCTTCACCGAAACCGAGGAAAGTCCTTTGACGGCGGGGGACGGCGGGATCATGGTTGTCGATCCAGCTGTAGAGGCCCAACAAATCGAGGCGCTGATCACTTGGCGGGCGGAGCGGGATAAGGACGCTGTGACCGCGGCTTTGGCTGAACTTCGCACGGCGGCTCGGGATGGAACGAACATTATGCCCCCATCCATTGCTTGTGCCAAAGCGGGTGTGACAACCGGAGAATGGGGCGCGGTCATGCGGGATGTCTTTGGAGAGTTTCGCGCGCCCACCGGTGTATCCAAGGCGGTCTCCAATTCGGCCGAAGGGCTTGATGAATTGCGGAGTGTTGTCGCCCGTTTGTCCGATCAGCTTGGTCGTCAGGTAAAGTTTGTTGTGGGCAAGCCCGGACTGGATGGGCATTCAAATGGTGCAGAGCAAATTGCTGTGCGCGCGCGCGATGCAGGAATGGACGTGGTGTATGAGGGCATTCGTTTAACGCCGGAAGAGATCGTAGATGCCGCGCGCAATGAGAAGGCACATGTCATCGGCCTGTCGATTTTGTCCGGGTCGCATCTGCCACTAGTTCGGGATGTGGTGGATCGTCTTCGGGTGGATGGTTTGGACATTCCGCTGGTTGTGGGTGGGATTATACCGGAAGATGATGCGGATGCCTTGCGTGCTTATGGAGTTGCCAAAGTGTACACGCCCAAGGATTTTGAGCTGAACGCAATTATGTTCGATCTGGTTGGTCTGGTTTCGGACAATCTGCCGGTGGTGGCTAAATAATCGCGCGTTATAGTGGCCTCCAAACAGGGAGATTACGATGACCATCCATATTGGTGCAGCACCCGGTGAGATTGCTGAAACCGTTCTTTTGCCCGGAGATCCTTACCGCGCTAAATGGGCGGCAGAGACTTTTTTGTCGGACGTCAGGCTCGTCAACGAGGTCCGCGGAATGCTCGGGTTCACTGGCACTTGGCACGGTCATCCTGTGACCATCCAAGGGTCCGGGATGGGCATGCCGTCGCTTTCGATTTACGTTAATGAGCTGATCAAGGACTACGATGCCAAGACGCTGATAAGGATAGGGTCTTGCGGTGCTATGCAGGATCATGTGGCTGTGCGTGACATCATTATTGCCATGACCTCGTCGGCCCTCAGCAATATGAATGAGCCGGTTTTCCGTCAGTTGAAGTTCGCGCCATGTGCGGATTGGGGACTTTTGCGGGCTGCTGTAACGGCGGCCGAGAAGCTGGATCGTGCCACCCATGTGGGGGGCATATTTTCGTCAGATGTATTTTACACTGAGCACCCCGAAATCGATGCAGAAATGGAGCGGCACGGCGTGTTGGCGGTCGAAATGGAGGCCGCTGAGCTCTATACTTTGGCGGCGCGTTACGGTCGCAGGGCACTGGCCGTGTTGACCGTTTCGGACCATTTAAAAACCCACGAAGCCCTTCCAGCCGATGATCGAGAACGGTCCTTCGGGGAGATGGTCGAGGTTGCCTTGGAAGCCGCTTTCGCGTGACTGATCTTTTGAGGGCTTGGGGCGGCCTAGATTTTAACGGCTACAGGCCATGCGTGCGGTCATAACCGTTTAGTGGTGGTTCGGACCGGTTTTTAAGAACATCTGGCACGGGCTCAAACACCTCCACCAACAGGGGGTGGCATTTCGCAGTATCTGACGAGTGAGTAGCGCTGCAATCGCCACCCGGACATGCGGATAGATTTCCCAGCAGGTCAATCTCGGCCAAGAACTCGATATAATCGCCGGGGCGGACCGGGCTGGCCTTCATGAAATACTGGCCCGTGTCACGGGTGAAGCCGGTGCACATAAAGACGTTGAGCACGTCATGGACCAACAACTCTGCATCCTTTGGCGCAAGGCCCGTTTCTGCCGCCAATGCCCGCGTCAGGTTCGAGTGGCAACAGTGATGGTAGTGATCGTGGTTCAGCGCCATATGGGTGTAGGGGTCGCAGCGCGTGCCAATCACATCATGTACAGAGCCACCAAATTCATCGATGCCGTACCAGTTGAGCGTATCTTCGATGATCGTGGCCATCGGGCGCAGATAGGGGATGGTCGACCACATATGCTGGCCGGTTGTGATATGGGTGCCATGAAGGGCGCGGGTTTTTCCGGAATAGAACCGCTCATTGAGATCATGAGCGTTGTGCAAGTTGAGGTCACCAACTTGCGGACCATCGATGGAACTGATGCGAAAGAACTGCCCCGCATTGGCACGGAAGGTCCGCGCTTGCCTTGGTGGGATCAAGGTTTCCGAGATTTTCTGCGCAGTGCTGCGTGCGGATTTATAAAGATCGAGATCAGGCGGCGTCAGCGTATCGGGCGGATAGCAAACCACCGGCGCAATGGCGCGGCGCTGATCGGCATCCCCCGGGATGGTCATTACATTTTCCGCTCGACCATCATTTTCTTAATCTCCGAAATGGATTTGGCCGGGTTGAGGCCTTTGGGGCAGGTCTTCGTACAGTTCATGATCGTGTGGCAACGGTAGAGTTTGAATGGATCTTCAAGCTCGTCCAGCCGCTCGCCGGTTGCCTCGTCCCGGCTGTCAATGATCCAGCGGTAGGCATGCAGAAGGGCGGCAGGCCCCAGATAGCGGTCACCGTTCCACCAGTAGCTTGGGCAGGAGGTCGAGCAGCAGGCACACATCACGCATTCATAAAGGCCATCTAGCTTTTCGCGGTCCTCGATGGACTGGCGCCATTCCTTAGCGGGGCGATTGGTGGTCGTTTCCAACCACGGCATGATGGAGGCGTGTTGTGCATAAAAATGGGTAAGGTCCGGGATCAGGTCTTTGACAACCGGCATATGGGGAAGCGGATAAATTTTGACATCGCCTTTGATCTCGTCAAGGCCGTAGATGCAGGCAAGTGTGTTGATCCCATCGATATTCATCGCACATGATCCGCAAATCCCTTCGCGGCACGAACGGCGGAATGTCAGGGTTGGATCAATCTCTGTTTTGATTTTGATCAGCGCGTCCAGAACCATGGGACCGCATGTATCCAGATCGACAAAATAGGTATCAACGCTTGGATTGGCCCCATCATCGGGATTCCAGCGATACACCTTAAAGGCCCGCAGATTGGTGGCACCGCTTGGTTTCGGCCAGGTCTTTCCCACGGTCATGCGGGAATTTTTAGGGAGTGTGAGTTCTACCATTTCAGTCTCCTACCCGAGCAACGAGCCTAGGGCGCTTTGAGCGATACAAGTTGAGGTGTCGGGGCGGCCAGCGATGGCAAGAACCGTCTGTGCCGCAGCATTGGTATTTTGGGTCAACGCATTTTGCGCGAGGCTTATGATCTCATCAGTGGACGCGTTATCGATAATGCAGTCGGTATAGGGGGCCGCATTCACACCGGGGAAGCGGCTTTGCACCACATCATTCACCATGCTTTTAGCAGCTTGCCTCGACGTGTCTTGAACCAGTGAGCTTGCGCATGCGGAAAGGGCGGCAATGGAAACTACCGCGCCTATCTTTCTAAATTTTCGCTCAAAGCCCCGTCCCATTTGGTCAATTACCGATCAGGTTGAAGTGCTGATTGCACAGTTCCGCCGGCCTCAACAAATTTTGCCGCTCGGATGCGTTGCTCTTCGGTCAAGGAGCTCCATATTTTGGCCTGCTCATCATCAACACGGAAGCCGAAGCCGCCATTGGCTGTTGGTGCCAGAGCGATCCCGTAATTGAGTTCCATGCATTCGGTATAGCCCGCGCTGCCGATGGCATAGGTAACACCAAGAACGGAAAGCCCGCCCAATGCGACGGTCTGCGCCGCAGTCAATGTGCCACCAACGGGAACCGGGGCGAGGAATAGAGCGCCAACAAGTCCGTTTTGCAGCGACCGTGACTGGCAGGCTTTGGAGATTTCCTCATAGGTAAGGTTTGTGCCGGATCCCCAGCGGGTCGAGCCATAGTCATATCCGGCGCCATTTGCCATCACGGACCCGCCTTGTGCGCGAGACGTGATGTTGTAGCTGGCGCATCCAGAAAGCGTCAACGCAGCAGTGAGGATTGAGGCGACGAGTTTCATGTGCATTCCTTTTCTTTATCGAGCCAACACCCGATCAGTATACACGCGCTTTGGGCGCGATCTTTTTCATGTCGATACCACCTTCGGCTTGCGTTGTCAGAGGCTCCGTGTGGACGTCCCGATAGGACAGTTTGACCGTGTTTTTGTCGTTAATTCTGGCCAAAGTATGTTTGCGCCAGTTTTTATCGTCACGATCCGGGTAGTCCTCATGGGCATGTGCGCCGCGACTTTCTTTGCGCGCCTCTGCACTTACAATAGTGGCGAGCGCATTGGGCATAAGGTTTGTCAGCTCCAGCGTCTCCATCAGATCAGAATTCCAGATCAGGCTGCGATCGGAGACTTTGAGGTCGCTGACGCCATCAGCAATCTTGGCCATTTTGGCACAACCCTCACCGAGTGTTTTGTCTGTTCGGAAGACGGCTGCATCTTGCTGCATGGCTTTTTGCATGGTCAGGCGCAACTCGGCGGTCGGTGTGTCACCATCAGCGTGGCGCAACCCGTCAAAGCGGCTCATTGATTTCTCAACCGAGGCTTCGTTGATGGTTTGGTTTTTCGCGTCCGGATCCACGATCTTGCCGGCGCGAATGGCTGCCGCACGGCCAAATACCACCAGATCGATCAAGCTGTTGGAGCCGAGACGGTTCGCACCATGGACAGAGGCACAGCCCGCTTCGCCTACGGCCATTAGGCCTGGCAGCACACGGTCGTGATCTTTGGAGGATGGGTCCAGCACTTCACCCCAATAGTTGGTCGGGATGCCGCCCATGTTATAATGCACGGTGGGCAGAACCGGGATCGGCTCTTTGGTCAGGTCTACACCAGCGAAGATTTTAGCGCTTTCCGAAATGCCCGGAAGTCGAAGTGCGAGCGTCTCTGGCGGCAGGTGATCCAGATGTAAGTGGATGTGGTCGTTTTCTTTACCCACGCCGCGACCTTCGCGAATTTCCATGGTCATGCACCGCGAGACAACGTCCCTTGAGGCAAGGTCTTTATATGTGGGCGCGTAGCGCTCCATGAAACGCTCACCCTCGGAATTGGTTAGGTAGCCGCCTTCCCCGCGTGCGCCTTCGGTGATCAGGCAGCCGGAGCCGTAGATGCCGGTGGGGTGGAACTGCACAAACTCCATATCTTGGAGCGGTAGGCCCTGACGGGCCACCATGCCACCACCATCGCCTGTGCAAGTATGGGCAGATGTAGCAGAGAAATAAGCGCGGCCATAACCGCCAGTGGCCAATACAACCATCTTGGCAGAGAAGCGGTGCATTGTTCCATCGTCGAGCTTCCATGCGATCACGCCTTGGCATTCGCCGTCTTCGGACATGATCAGATCAGTGGCGAAATACTCTATGTAAAACTCGGCTTTTTGCTTGAGGCTTTGACCGTAAAGCGTGTGCAAGATGGCGTGGCCGGTGCGGTCAGCAGCCGCACAAGTGCGCTGCACAGGCGGCCCTTCGCCGTACTCGGTAGTGTGGCCGCCAAAGGGACGCTGGTAAATCTTGCCATCTTCTGTTCGGGAGAACGGTACGCCGTAGTGATCCAGTTCATAAACCGCCTTGGGCGCTTCGCGGGCGAGGTACTCCATCGCGTCCGTATCACCCAGCCAGTCCGAGCCTTTGACGGTATCATAAAGGTGCCATTTCCACTCATCCGGGCCCATATTGGCCAGCGATGCCGCAATTCCGCCCTGGGCGGCCACCGTGTGGGAGCGGGTGGGGAAAACTTTGGTGATGCAGGCGGTTTTGAGGCCCTGCTCAGCCATACCGAGGGTCGCGCGAAGGCCAGCGCCCCCTGCCCCTACAACAACGACATCGTAGACGTGATCGGTGAACTCGTAAGCGGCCATTTATCAGGCTCCTAGAGGGGTAAATGCGATTTTTGCGATAGCAAACAGGCCGGTGAAACCTGCAAGCGTGCAAAAGAGATAGAGGGCAATGATTGATCCTGTGCGCATAGCTTTGCCGTGGATGTAATCCTCAATCACCACCTGAAGACCCAGCTTGAGGTGATAAAAGGCTGTGATCACAAAGAGACCCGCGATGATTGCGTTGAGCGGATGGTTGTAGCTTGCCCGGACGGCCGCAAAGCTGTCACCAAGGTTAATCGCGAACGGGATTATGAAAAGAGGCGTCAGGATAAGCAGAGCAATCGCCGATATCCTTTGGGTCCAGAAGTGATGGGTGCCATCTTTGGCTGATCCCAGACCGTTTACACGGCCATAGTCGGTTTTGTAGCTCATAATG
>CAKZTM010000072.1 GCA_937920555.1 uncultured Paracoccaceae bacterium
TGGCGACCCGTCCTCAAGTAGCCCACAGGGCGATAGGACACCTGGAATTGTCGCGGGATGGAGCAGCCCGGTAGCTCGTCAGGCTCATAACCTGAAGGTCGTAGGTTCAAATCCTACTCCCGCAACCAAACTCAAATCGAAGGAAATAAGAATTGTCAGAGCGGCAGGCTTCGCGAGGCCAATGCCGAGAGCCAAAATCAAAAAACACTGCCAAACCAAAAGGAGGGAACTTCGACGAGAACAAGCGCCCCATGGACTCTTTAAGTGCTTTCCAGTGGGCCGGGTTTGACCATGAAACGAACCTCAGGCTTCCTAAAACCGATTAACTGCCCCCGCTTGACGCCCCTGATCATCGCCACATCGTAAAGCTCCTGAACTACCCCTTCGAGAGTGATACTATGATCGATCGAACCGGTCTTCAGATTTACAACGGCAATCATGCAGGTCGCATCCAAGTTCCCGCTTTCCAACCGGTCATTTAGCACCAAACCTTCAAAAGTTTTATTCTGGCGTGGCCTTGAGACGCCGATAACCGCGTGATCGCCAAAAAAGGCCACACCTCTGGCAAAACCGGGTAAAAAGCACATCGGTTCAAAAGCGCCGGTTTTCAGGTCAATAGATCCAAATTCTCCCGTCCCTGTTTGAATGACATAAAGTGTGCCCCGATAAAGGCGCGGAGAATGCGGCATCGAAAGCCCACGTGTGACAATTTCGTTTGCCCCAACATCGATTACCAAGCCACCGTCACGTCTTTTGTCGTGCCAACCCCGTTTGACGTCACTGTCTGAGACGCAAGTGACGTATCCGGGTTTGCCGTCGCGCATGGACAGACCATTCAAGTGG
The DNA here is from genome assembly GCA_937920555.1 of uncultured Paracoccaceae bacterium. Lineage (GTDB taxonomy): Bacteria > Pseudomonadota > Alphaproteobacteria > Rhodobacterales > Rhodobacteraceae > CAKZTM01. The sequence continues at coordinate 844 of CAKZTM010000072.1, forward strand.
CATCGGTCTTCGGGAGCAATCTCGGAGATAAACGGAGGTTTCCAGATTGGTTTGAAACTGTTTTCGCGGTCAAGTGTTGCCAAACAGTTGAACCGGGTCACTACGAAAACCGGTTCGGCGCTTTCGCGGGTGTGAATATCATGAACGTCGACCTCGCCGGTTGTGCGCCCCTCGATTGGAACAAAAACAGCGTCGTATCCATCCTGTTCCTGACCGGGCAGCAAGAAGTTCTCGAACCGCCATATTTGGTACAGAGATGACAACCAAAGCGTGCGGCTGCCATCTTCTGGGTCCACACCAAATCCCATGCACCGAGGAAAGCTGCGCTCGAAAACCGAAACCCGGCCATCTTCGGTATTGCTCCCGATCAGAAACACTTTTCCGGCCTGATAGGTCGTAAACGCGAGACTTGATCCCGTATCAGCCAACCACTGGGTAAACCCATCTGTCAGGGTCATCGAAAAAGGCGTACCGCTTTGGCCGTCCTCATCAACGACAGCAGTTTCATCTTTGGATGTCATAGGATCCCCATCTGGAGTTCATGTTGTCTGAGCAGACGCTAACCATATCACCGACCTGTGTCGACAAGGTGAATTTCGGCAGGGTTCACATGCGACATTCGGATCAATATTTCACATTTGAAATTGGAGAATTTGGAGCAGTTGACGTAAGGGGAAGAAACTGGTTCAGTCAGCCAATTAGTAAAAATTGAGTCTGGGGGGACTACACAATGGGCAATTACGCCGGGCTGACCATCAATGGACTGACGGGATCTAATGAGCAGGCGGGCTACGCCGTTGCTGGAATTGGAGACGTTAATGGAGATGGGTTTGACGATATTGCGGTGAGCGCGATTAACGCCGATACAACTGTTGATGTGTCCGGCACCCCGACAGATTATTCCAGTTCAGGTGCGGTCTATGTTGTGTTTGGAACAGACCAGGGTTTCAATACCACCATCGACTTGGATGCTTTGGATGGGACGGACGGATTTCAGATAACACCTGAGGCCGGGGTGATAACCACAGAGTACGGTACTTATTCATATTCAGATTTTGGTCACGATGTTGTCGGTCTTGGTGATGTAAACGGTGACGGCATTGACGACTTTGCGATTGCGCAAAACTCTTCAAGAGTAAATCCCTACTCCTATTTTGGCGAGCTGACCGACCCCGATGCGCGGTTTGATAACGGCGTTGTATATGTTGTTTATGGGGGCACAGGTACTGTGGCCGCTGTTGAGAATGTTGGCAATTTGGGCGGCTTCCGTATTGATGCGGTTGGCCAGGTCACAGATGTGTTCAATGCTGGTGATGTGAACGGCGATGGCTTTAACGATGTCGGGCTCAACACGATAGAACGCTATGACGCCACAAGCGCTCAGTCCTATTTTACCGTGAATGTCGTGGACGATGTGAATGCCAATGGCGGCTACGATCCCGGTGTAGACACGATCTTGGACACCTATAATTTTTACTACCACCGTGGCTCAACCCAAGGCTTCGTGGTGTTTGGGACAGACCAGGCACGCACGTCGGACACCTCTATTGCCGCAAGTGGAACAAATGGCGGTCTGGCGGCGACGGCGCTAAGTGCCGGACCGGCGACGACGAATACCATTGTGAACTCCGAGCTGCTTGATGGTAGCGATGGGTTCGAAGTTAACACGGGAACCGTAGCGACAGGCATTCCTTACAGCTACGGCACCTACGGCTACACCTATATTGGCCAAGGCCGTGGCGGCACCGGTGAGCTAATCTCAATGGGGGATTTCAACGGCGACGGTTTCTCCGATTTGATCAGCAACCAAATCGACGGTGGTTCTGAATACGACGGATCTGTCTACACCCTATTGCGAACGCCTGATGGCTACGGCGGCTATTCGTTTGTGTGGGATTACTACTATGGTGCTGGTTCACCAAACTTTGGCGAAAGCAGTGCCGGTGGTTATCTGGTCTACGGAAAAGATGACACGACCACACCATTTTCGGCATCCATTGATCGCGATAGCACAGACACAGACTACACGGTCTCAAGCTTTCAAGCCTTTGGTGATGATGTAATTCAACAGGTTGGCGACGTATCCGGCGACGACGGAATGAGCGACCTGTTGCGCGAGTCCAGCTCCGTCGATGTCAGCCCATTGGGCGACGGATCGCAAACAGCGTCCGGCTTCTTCCTGATTAACGGTACCGATGATGATCCGTTTTCAACATTTACACCGGGATCTACCTCGCGGTTTTTCAACAGTGATGATGTTTTGGCGGACCAAGGCGCGTTTTTCTATGATAGCAGCGTTTCCGTTGGCTCCACCCGTCTTGGCTTTTCCCTAGGCTCTGGTGACATGGGGCGAATGTACGGTGCCGTTAGTGTCGGAGATATCACCGGTGACGACGTCGATGATTTTGTATTGGCTGCATCGATCTGGCAATCAGGCACGTCCTCATTGGCGGATATCGTTTACATCATTCCTGGCAGTGCGGCGGGTTATTCTGGGATCATTGACCTTTCCACTTTGGGGGGCGTCTACAGAATTAGTGACCCACATAGTCTGACGTTTGAGGACTTTACCGATCTCGCAAATGCAGGCGATCTGAACGGAGATGGATATAACGACATTATCTTGGGCGAGTCCCCAGAGAATTCGTTTGATGGTCGCTCCACAGTGATATTTGGCGGTCCGAACTTGCTTGAGGCACTGGATAGGGCCGATGGAAGTGATGACAACGCGTTGATGTTTGCCAATTTGGGCACAACCATTCCTGCGGCGGGCCCAACACCAAACGATGACAACATCTTTGGTACGGTGGGTGATGATACTGTGACGCTCCTAGATGGGAATGACGTCTATAGTGGTGGTGATGGCGACGACAGCATCAGCGGTAGCCAAGGTAATGACCATATGATGGGTGATGCAGGGCTCGACACTATTATTGGTGGCTCTGGCAATGACACACTTAATGGCGGTGATGGCGTAGACTTCCTCAATGGACAGGTTGGTGATGATAGCCTGTCAGGAGGGGCGGATAATGATGAGCTTTATGGCGTCGGTGGTAATGACACCCTCGCTGGCGGTGACGGCGACGACAAAGTGGTCGGCGGAGATGGCGACGATCTGGGATCGGGCGGATTCGGTTCGGATACGCTCAATGGCTCGGGCGGCAATGATACACTGCTGGGCGGTGCGGGGCAGGATACTCTGAACGGCCAAGATGATGATGATGTGCTTGGCGGCGGTGCTGATGATGACTTCTTGTCAGGCGGCAATGGTAATGATGTCATTTCCGGTGGAGATGGTGATGATCGCGGTCTTGGCGGCAACGGCGCAGATACGATTGATGGCGGGGCAAATAATGATGTTCTCATTGGTGGTTCCGGCGATGACAGTATCGTGGGCGGTGACGGCGACGATCGCATAAATGGTCAAACCGACAATGACACACTTATGGGCGGCTCAGGCGACGACTCGATTTCAGGTGCCGCCGGAGACGACAGTCTTGATGGTGGTGCTGGCATGGACACATTGGCGGCAGGTGCTGGTAATGACACACTTGATGGCGGTGCGGATGCAGATACGCTGTCGGCGGGTGCCGGTGACGATAGCATTGATGGCGGAGCCGGGGCGGACGTTATGGATGGGTCCTCGGGCAATGACACAATGACCGGCGGTGCCGATGCTGACCAGTTCATTATCAGCCATCAGGGTGCAAGCTCTAACGGTGACGTGGATGTGATTACCGACCTCGATCTGGCCACGGATGAGCTGGTCATTAGGACGTTTGCAGGCAATGCAGAAACAACCGTGACGTCAGAGGCGCAACTCTATGCGCTGTCCCTGAATGGACTTACCATTGATGACAGCGGAGCGGATACAACCCTGACCTTTGATGAGGGTGGTGGGAATGTTCATACGGTCATTTTGACAGGACTTGATGATCCCCTGACGCCGTTCTAAAGCGTTTTGCTTTTAACTTGAGGCATAAGGTATCACCTAACGCGTTGAAATCTTTGATTTCAGAGAGCTTTAGGTGGTTCCGGGTTTGAAGCGGAACGCTTTAGGTGAAATAATTACCTTGCTCTGATGAGATGTGCATTGCCGCGGTTCGGTTTATCCGCGGCAGTGTTCATTAGGGATGGCTTTGGTGCAGGTCAAAAACCGGCTTCAACGAAAAGAGGCGACCTAAAGGTGCCGGGCGTGAGCTATATCTGTTTACCGATAACCCGACCGCCTCTATTGGTCTTGTCATATCCAGCTAAATGACCAGCCCTGCGCCTGTGTGTTATTGAGGCAGGACTTCAGGTCACTGCTGCAATTCTGGTTGGTGCTACGCCGCTCGCCGGGCTGGTGGGTAGGCGTGTGACACCTCTTCTGCCCGCATCCGAGCATGTGCTGTAAGCAGGGGGTAGGCGATCTGCCTATCAACGAGCGACATTAACGCCAGAAAATAGCCAGGATAATCGGCGCGCTCGCCTAGACGTGATCGAGCCAAGAAACCTGTGATGCCCAGCTCGCACAGCCCAGCTTGGCGGGCATCGGCCACCGTAGGTCTGACTTTGATCCGACCAAGCAGAATTTTGCGGCGCAGGCGTCGAAGCTCCGCTGAACATCGCGAGACCGCCCGGCGCCGTGCTCTGGCCTCGGCCGCCTGCGAAAACGCGTCTGCGGCAGTGTGTCCGTCCGCGTGGTAGGCAAAGCGCTTACCGTCAACATGAACCATCCAAATCAATTGCCCGTCATCGGTGATCGCCCGCGTCGCGGTGCATCTGTTGGGCTCATCTCGGACCTTCTGGCCTTCATCCATCCACACCCGAACCCAATTGTCAGTGTTACGAATGAGCCTACCGGTCGGTGAAATAATGGCGCCGGGCTCTTTAGCGGTGTCGCCGCGTGCGCTCATAAGGGTACATTTCAAAATGTGTTGGATGCTCAAAATCTTAACCTTTCAAATGGGCCTCCCGCCACGCGGTGCCCTATTCTTGCAATGGTTTAAGATTAGAAGGCAGGCGCTTTCGAAACAGTGCTGTTCGTCACTGAGCTGCCAAGTTTTAGGCCTTGAATATAGAGAAAGCAGCTGCGACCTAACATCAGAATGGAAACTATAACCAACTGAAATAGATGTATAAATTTTGATCCAGAACTACTCTTCTAGAAAAGTAGAAACGTCGAGCTTTTTAGTCAGGGTTTGAAAAAAAAGAACTGCTCTTCATGCCGGTCGGGACAGACTGACCATCAGAAAAAATCTCGCCCAATGGCTCCAGACGCACATCGTTCAAACGGTTTTCGCGGCATGTTTTCTTAATCCGGCAGAACCGGCCCAAATGGATGAAAACGCTCATGCTTGCCCAATGCGCAAGCCAGCTCAAAGGGCATCAGCTTGTCCAAGGACTGCGTGCCGGATAAGCGAAAGTTCGGCCCCAATTCAGCATCAGCCAAAAAGAAACGGCGGCAGGACAATCCCGCCGCCGTAAGTGGTCAGTCAGTATAGCGCTGGATCAAAAGTCGAAGTCAGACGCCGATAGAAGGCTGGTGAGATTGTTGAAGATGATCTCATCACCGCCACCCACATCTACGGTCGCGTTGGTACCACCACCGCCATAGGTGATGGTAAGTGCAGCAAAGCTGCCGGCAACCGCGTCCACCAAATCGACGGTATCTTGACCGGACACAAAGTCCTCGATCTTGGCGCTCACGAAGCCCGCCTCAAAATCGAACGTGTCTGTGCCTGCGTCGCCAAAGAGAACGTCGAAGCCCTCACCAGCTTTGACAAAGATCAAATCACCGCCGGAGCCGCCATTCACAGTGTCGCCACCAGCGCCACCGTCAAGCGTATCATTGGCATTGCCCCCGGTGAGCACGTCACTGCCCGCGCCGCCATTCACGATGTCCGTGCCGATGCCGCCGTCGACAGTGTCGTTGCCATCGCCGCCACTGACAGTATCGTTCCCGCTACCACCATTGACTTGATCGGCATCCGCGCCGCCGTTGACGACGTCATTGCCGGTGCCGCCGTTGACGAGGTCATTGCCAGTACCGCCGGAAACGGTGTCGTTGAACGCACCCCCGGTCATAGTGTCGTTGCCAACTCCGCCGAGCATGGTGTCATCTGTTGCACCGCCATCCATGATGTCGTTGCCAAGACCACCTTCCATGTAGTCTCCGCTGCCTTGACCCAGAAGGGTGTCGTCACCGGTGCCGCCAAGCAGCGTGTCTTTGGCATTACCACCCGCAATGCTGTCATTGCCGCTACCACCACTCAAGTAATCTTGACCGATTTCACCGAACAGCCTGTCATTACCGTTGCCGCCAAAGAGGCTGTCGTTGTTGTTACCGCCCAACAGCGTGTCGTTGTCGTCGCCACCGAACAGAAGGTCATTTCCGCCACCGCCGATCAGGCGGTCATTTCCGGCATCGCCATTCAACGTATCGACACCATTGAGACCATCAAGAGTATCGTTTCCGGCTCCACCGTTGACGGAATCGTTTCCGGTTCCCGCGTCAACAACGTCGTTTCCGTCACCACCATCGATGGTGTCGTTCCCGCCATTGCCGTTAATGGTATCGTTTCCGCCATTGCCCTCAAGAAGGTTGGCAGCGTTGTCCCCGGTAATCGAGTCCACACCCATGCTGCCTTCGGCGTTTTCGATATTTGACAGAGTACCGTAAACACTGGTCGTCACGCCGTTGGTGAAACCCAACTGTCCACCGGCAAGATCAATCTGGATCGTGCCGCCCGCAAAGTTGAAGTCGCGCATTTGGATTGTGTCGTTGTCATCGCCACCGTCAAATATGTTCAGACCAGAAACGGCCGCACCATAACCCAGACTAGAGTCCCTAAAGCCAAGCTCGTCATCTCCTGAACCACCTTCAAGCGTATCGGCTGGTCCACTGCCGCTGAGCAAAGTGTCATCGCCATCTCCGCCCTGAACAAGGTCGGAATTGGAGCCCCCTGCCAACAGGTCGTTGTTGGCACCACCGATCAGCGTGTCATTGCCGTTGCCACCTTCAATGGTGTCAGCGCCAGCCCCTCCGTCAAGCATGTTCGCTCCGACGTCACCGGTGATGGTGTCATCGCCACCGCCGCCTACGACGTCTTCGAAGTTTGCCAAAGTGGCGAGTAGCCCGCCGGTGCTATTCTCCCAAACGCCTGCGGAAAGATCTACATTATAGTCGCTACCGAAATCTCCAAACCAGACAGTGTCGGTGTCCGCGCCGCCATCAAAGCTATTGCCGGTGGACACACTGCCAGTAAAGCCGAGCGACACATCACGGAAACCGATCCTGTCATCACCCGTTCCGCCATCGACCACATTATTGCTGCCAAAGCGCGTGAAGATTGCGTCATCACCATCACCACCGTTGAGCGTATCGGCCCCTGCGCCAGTACCGCTATCGTCACCGCTCAGGGTGTCGTTGCCATTACCGCCATTGATTGAGTCACTACCGACCCCGCCCGCAAGATTGTCGTTGCCGCTGCCGCCACTGATGGTGTCGTCGCCGGATGATCCGTTGACCGTGTCATCATTGTTCCCGGCTGAGATCAGATCGTCTCCGATGCCACCATTGATCGAATCGTCACCAGACTGACCAAAGATTGTGTCGCTGTCGTTGCCACCGTTTATGGTGTCATTGCCGCTGCCGCCGTCCAACGCATCCTTGCCATTGCCGCCGTTCAATATGTCATCGTCGTTTTGACCCAAAATAGTGTCATTGCCGTCGCCACCACTGATGGTGTCGTCGCCGCCGCCGCCACGCAACGTGTCATCGCCTGCGGTTGTTGAAATGTCATTGTCTGCGGCCGATCCGTTGACCTCGACATCGGCATCGCCGTTGACGATGGCGTTGACGGCCGGAGCGGCAAGGTTAAGCACAATCCCGTTTGTAGCAGGTGTGATATCGAATTTTAGGCCCGGTACATTCACCGTTGCAGTTTCTGGTCCTGAATAGCTCGGATCAACGGCGATGACATCGCCGGGCGATGCGGCCGCGACCGCATCCTGAATTGTCGATTTGTCAAATGGTACTGTAATGGTAGCCATAGCGAAATTTACCCCCAAGGTTAATTCACAGTTGAGATTTGTTAATTAAGTTTCACGCTAAACAACAAAATGAGATTAACCACGATCTTCGATGTCAAAGTGTGATCAGTGTCACAGGAGAGGTCGGGGCGTTGATTTTAATCACTATTTTAACCTTTAGCGATCCTTGATCTCTTACGTTTCTCCTTTGGGGAGAAAGCTCACAAGACTGCTTTCCAGATGATCAACTTTAGCGCTACAAACACTGCACCAGACTTACAAAGAGAACATATGCGCATTTTGTTTATTCATAAAAACTATCCCGCTCAGTTTGGCGCGCTTGGCGCTTGGTTGTCAGGGCAGGGATGGGATGTGACCTTCGCGACCGAACGCAAAGATGTTGGACAAGCGCCGATGCGCGTCGTCCAATTTGAACCTCACCGCGAAGTCACCAAAGGTATACATAGATATGTCGCCGGGCTTGAAGAGGGGATTATCGCAGGTCAGGGCTTTGCCCGCACGGCCCTTGCCATGCGCAACAAAGGTTACAAACCCGACTGCGTCGTTGCGCATTCGGGTTGGGGTGTGGGTACTTTCGTCAAAGACATTTGGCCCGACACTTGCTTCATTCCCTATTACGAATGGTTCTATACATCGCCATCGCAAGACCGCACCCCACATGATCCCGAGCCCCCCGACGAGGTTGATCACTCCGCCAAAACCCGGGTGCGGAATGCGCCGTTCTGGCTCGACATGTCGGGAGCGGATGCAGCGCTCTGTCCGACCCGGTATCAGGCAGGTCAGTTCCCTCCGATGCTGCATGACAGGCTGACGGTGATGCATGATGGCGTGGATACAAACCTCCATTCGCCGGGCCCTCGAAATCCCGAACTAATGGCGGAGCTTGGCATACCACAAGACGCCGAAATAATGAGTTGGGTGACCCGTGGTATGGAGCCCGCACGCGGCTTTCCCGAGATGATGGTGGCTCTGTCCGAGCTGCAAAAAAAGCGGCCGAACCTACATGCAATCATCGTGGGTGAAGACCGTGTTGCCTACGGTGCTAAGGGCGGCGGCAGTTGGAAAGACAAGATGCTGGCGGCTCATGAGTTTGATATATCTCGCGTACATTTCACAGGTCTGGTCCCACGGACCAAAATGGTTGAAATCATTCGCGCGGGGGATCTGCACCTCTACCTGACGGCCCCTTTCGTGCTATCGTGGTCGCTTCTGGATGCCATGAGTTGCGGGGCGACACTGGTGGCAAGTGACGTGGAGCCGGTGCGCGAATTTATCGAAGATGGTGTGTCAGGCCTGCTTGTAGATACCTATGACCACGATGCGATGGTTCGAACCATTGAGAAGGTTTTGGACACCAAACCAGAAACTGGCCCGGCTGCACGCGCGCATATTGTCTCCAACTATAATGCGATGGAGGTGATTTATCCGGCCAAAAAGAAGTTCTTTGAGGACGCTGTTAGAGATGCGGCCCAATCTAAATGAGCCTTTGTACGTAAACCACTTTGCTCACGTCATACCATGTGCGCGAAAACTCAACTGGTATGGTCATATGCGCCCATGAAAGCCGCTCAATATACGCGGTTGTGGTGCCCGGGGCTAAGCTGAAAGCGGAGGGTGTCCAATCTGGAACCTGCCCGATGCCGACACGATCCTCAGCGCGGGCAATCCAAAGACCGAGCTTTTGTTGGTAGTAGCGGTATAGAGAATCCTGCAACCGATCCGCATCGACGTTACCCGCATCGGCATCCAGCCAAATCTCTTCGACCGCGATGGGCAGATCATTGAGAAACCGCAACCGCCGAATGCGCGTTCCAAGTGCCGATGTGCCGAACGCAGGCATTCCGTCTTCCTTCTTTCGGACGTCCACGGCGATCACGTCAGCGCCGGGGAGCCCGCCGCCCTCGATCAATTCAAGTCGAAACATTGAATACACGCTGTCCACTTGTCCGCCCGCGCGCACATAATTTCCCGATCCGTGAATGCGGTCCAACAATCCCTTTGTCTCAAGGTCCAAAAGCGCCTTGCGCAATGTGCGCACGGTGGTCCCGTGTTGTTTTGCCATATCTCGCTCAGGCGGCAGACGTTCTCCATCGATGAGCCTGCCGGAGGCGATCTCTCGAATGAGAAATTCACTTATTTGAAGGTAGAGCGGCAAAGCATGCCGCTTTCTCGGGGCAGAATCCGTCATTCAACGTTTGCCTAAGCAGTCAGAAATAATTGATACACCATTGATTTGCATAATAAGCCCCGCTAAGCAAATGCAATCGCGCATTTTCCCGCCGAAAGGAACGTTATGACTGTGGTCCCTATAACCTCTGCTGATCTTGATGCCGCGGAGGTCTCATGGTTCTCAGCGCTATGCTCGGACGACTATCAGTTTTTGGGCGTGCCTGACGGCGATCTGCGATCATCATGGGATAATTGCTCGGGCATTGTGAAAGAGGCGGAGGCGCAGGGTTTTCGCAATATCCTCTGCCCGTCATCCTATCAGGTGGGCCAAGACACCCTGAGCTTCGTTGCTGGATGTGCGCCCATCACCAAGGTTATTAATCTTTTGGCTGCGGTGCGTTGTGGAGAGATGCAGCCCATTATGCTGGCCCGAACCTTGGCCACGCTGGATCACATGCTCCATGGCCGGCTGACGGTTAATATCATCTCCTCGGATTTCCCCGGCCAGAAAGAGCCCAGCCCCTACCGGTATCAACGCTCCCGCGAAGTGGTGGAAATTCTAAAACAGGCCTGGACCAAAGATGAGATCAACCATCACGGGGAAGTTTACCACTTTGAAGGCCTGACCACCAATCCAGTGAAACCCTACCAAACAGGCGGTCCCCTGCTTTATTTTGGCGGCTACTCCCCGGATGCACTCGATTTGTGCGGTGAGCATTGCGACGTCTACTTGATGTGGCCTGAGAAAATCGAAGACCTTGAAGGGCGCATGAAAGCCGTGAACGCTGTGGCTGAGGGCTATAACCGGACCCTCGACTACGGCCTTCGGGTGCATATGATTGTGCGTGACACCGAAAAAGAAGCGCAGGAATATGCCGAATATATCGTCTCCAAGCTGGATGACGAATATGGCAGGGCCATCCGTGAGCGGGCTTTAGATGCCACATCCCTTGGGGTCAGCCATCAAGCCAAAAGTCGCGAATTGGCCGATGAATATGGCTATGTGGAGCCGGGTCTTTGGACGGGCGTTGGTCGGGCGCGCTCCGGCTGTGGAGCGGCGCTCGTGGGCTCGCCCGATCAAGTGATGTCCAAGATTGATGCCTATCAAAAGATGGGCATTCGCGCGTTTATCTTTTCAGGCTACCCGCATCTTGATGAGGCAAAGCATTTCGGGCAAAAGGTGCTTCCACACCTAAAAACCTGTTCATTGCCACATGAATATGGTCGTGTCCCCGCAACAACCCCGGCCACGCCGCTGGGCAATGGAGTTCGTGTCTGATGGAGCGTATTTCCCTTTCCGACAGCTTGACTATGAGCCGTATCGTCTACGGCATGTGGCGGCTGGGTGATGACGACGACACCTCTCCAGCCCATGTTCAGGCCAAGATAAACACCTGTCTGGACCAAGGCATCACCACCTTTGATCAGGCCGATATTTACGGCGGATATGTCGCTGAAGGATTGCTGGGTCAAGCGCTCAAAGCAGACCCTTCTTTGCGGCCCAAGATGGAGATCGTGACCAAATGCGACATTGTGGCACCCGCAGGGCGATACGCGGATGCCAAGTTGAAATACTACGACACATCACGGGCTCACATCGAAAAATCGGTGGAGTTTTCGCTAACAGAAATGGCCATTGATCATATCGATCTTCTACTGATCCACCGCCCCGATCCGTTCATGGACCACCATGAAACAGGCGCCTGTCTTGATGCGCTTGTGGCCTCGGGAAAGGTCGGTGCGGTTGGCGTGTCCAACTTCCGTCCTTGGGATTGGGAGCTGCTGCAATCAGCCATGAAAACACCCTTGGTCACCAACCAAATCGAAATTAGCCTAGGCCAGATCGACCCCTTCACCAACGGCGATATTGCGTTTCACCAACGCCAAGGCCAACCCCTTATGGCATGGTCACCACTTGGGGGCGGATCGCTTCTGGGCGACACTCCGGTTGGCGCAGTTGCTGACGAGATTGCCGCTGATTTTGGCGTGGACAGGGCAGCCGTTGCGGTGGCTTTCCTTCTGGCCCATCCGGCTCAAATAATCCCCGTGATGGGAACCAATAATCTTGAGCGGATTGGACGCATCAACGACGCCTTGAAGGTCAAGCTCGAGCGCACAAACTGGTACCGGCTCTATGAGGCCGCGCTGGGCCATGAGGTCGCCTAAAACGCAAAGTCGGTAGCATTAAGCCCGCCGGTAACCCCGCTCAAGGTGATTGTATCCGCACCACCGAGCTGGATAACCGCGTTTGTGCCGTATGTAATGGCGAGGTCGTCGAACCCTGAGGCGCTCGCCACGTCTACCAAATCAATCACATCTGTGGTGCCGAAATCCGTGATGGTCGCGGTTCCAAAGCCGGTCTCAAAGTCAAAGATATCCGCACCGGCCCCGCCGGTCAGCGTGTCTCCACCCTGCCCCGATGCAACCATGATTAAATCACTGCCTGAGCCGCCATCAAGACTGTCGGCGTCACCTCCACCATCTAACGTGTCATTGGAATTGCCACCCAAAAGCGTATCAACTCCCGCGTCACCCATAAGCACATCAGACCCGATACCCCCGGTGAGGCTATCGTTATAATCACCGCCATTGAGCGTATCGGCATTGGAGCCGCCGTCCAAGGTATCAGCGCCCGACCCGCCCCAAAGCATGTCATCGCCCGACCCGCCAAGCAGCAGATCATTTCCAGCACCTCCGTCGAGAAGATCGTTGTAAGCCGCCCCGTCAAGAGTGTCGCTGCCACCCTCACCAAAGAGTTGATCTGCCGACGCTCCGCCATTCAGACTGTCATTGCCGCTGCCCCCGTAAAGCGTGTCAGAAGCGCCTTGCCCCAAAAGCGTGTCCTGTCCGCTTCCGCCCATAAGGCTGTCTGTCGAATTCGCGCCGGCCAGATAGTCGTCCCCTGTACCGCCATCGAGTGTGTCGGCGCCAAGTTCACCAAACAACCGGTCATGATTGGCCCCGCCGCTGAGAAGATCGTTATTTGTTCCGCCCAGCAAAGTGTCGTCGCCCGCATCGCCTGAAAGGGTGTCATTGCCGCCGCCGCCACTAATCAGATCATGCCCGTTTCCACCCGCGAGATCTGGATCGGACCCCGCACCTCCGTCTAACGTGTCGGCATCATCGCCCCCGTGCAAAACGTCATCGCCGCTGCTGCCCTCCAACAGGTCCGCGCCATCGCCACCGGTCAAAATATCGTCTCCACCATTTCCGTTGAGCGTGTCATTGCCCGCATCGCCGTTGATGGTGTCGTCATTGCCCAGCCCGGAAAAAACGTCGTCTCCGGCAAGCAAATGGGCATTATCCGGCAATGCGTTTCCAACCAAAATATCGTCGCCCACAGTGCCAGTGACCGTGTTGACCTCCGTGTCGTCATTGAGCAAAGTCGCTGTGGCCAAATCGTTTAGGATCACAAGCCCCGCGCTTGGGTTGGACAAACGCACGCCAAAGGTCTCGTCGCCCTCGAACGTCAAATCACCACCCGTTTGGATGGTGATGGTTTTCTGGGTCTCACCAATGCCAAATGTTACAACGCCATTGGGAAATAGGGCTCCGGGGAAATCGTCAGCGGTGGCCGCGTTCGTTCCCGCGCCGACACTCTCAACGGACCAGTTGACGGTTTGGGTTGAGGATGTGTCACCGCTTCGGGTTGCCACAAACATAAAATCTACGGTGCCGGTATCCCCTTCCGCTTGTTGCAAATCCTGAGCTGAAACAACGACCTGTGACAGATCATCATCTTTGATTGTGACCGTTCGGGTTGGGTTCAAAATGGACAGTCCAAACGGGTTTTGTAGGGTTACTGCGAGTGTTTCGTTCGGCTCAACTGAGGCGTCATTTATAATCGGCACTTTGTAGGTTTTCAGCGTCTCGCCGGGATCAAATGACACTGTGGTCACGGCCATGTCGCGGTAATCAACACCGCCTAAAGCGGTCATGTCCGTGCTCAGTATCTCTACCGAGGTGGCTTGGTTGGAGGGCCCATTCAGCCGCAAGATCACATCCGCATAAAGGGCAAGATCACCTTCGGTGACGACGATATCCTCGATGGAAATGGTGGGAATTGCGATCGGCGTGCCGTCACTCACGCCAAGCGTTGCCCGCGCGGCGCCTATGGCCACACTTGCCCCCGCAATTCCACTGACATCGGTCAGCTCAAAAAAGAAATCCTCCGCCGCCTCCGCGAGCCCATCATCAAAGATCGCAATAGCCACGGTTTTGACCGTGTCGCCGGGTTGAAAAACAACCGTGCCGGTCCGGCCGAGATAATCCGTGCCATCGGCCGCAGAGCCGTCGCGGGTTTGATAGGCGACTTGCAGAGGCTGGGCGACAGATCGGTCTAGAATAATGTCGAAATAGACCAAACCGTCCTTCTCATCCACATGCCGATCAAACACCGAGATGATCGGCGCGCGCTCACTTGCGTCATTGTCATAGATGGTGAAGGGTACAAAAGACTGGCTGATGTTCAGACCAGACGGGCTTAGCAGATGCACCCAAAACTGCTCGGGCGCTTCTATACCGTTGGTTTCGTTCTTCAATGGTACATGCACAGTTTTTAAGGTTTCTCCGGGGTAAAACACCACATCCACCAAGCCGGGCGCAGTATAGTCGAAAGCGTCGAAGGCGGAGCCGTTGCTTGTGGCCACCAAAACCGAGGTGCTCTGCGCGCTGGGCGCGTTCAGGGTCAATGTAATTGGCACGGTGCCGTTGGGCTCGCCCTCGGAAAAACTGCGCGGCCCCACCGAAACCGTCGGCACATTTATTGCTGTGCCATCACTTCGCGCAATTGAGCCTGTGGCCTGACCATCGCCGATAGCCGCCCCGGCAACACCTGTGATGGTTGTGAGATTGAACTCAAACAGCTCCATAGTCTCAGCCGTGCTGTCATCAATGATCTCGACCCCGATCTGCGCCGAGGTTTCACCGGGATTGAACGTGACAGACCCGGTCATAGGCGTGAAGTCGGCACCCGCAATCGCAGTCCATTCCACCGTCTCGAAACCAACCGTAATCGGTACGCTAGAGACCCGGTCGAGAAGGATCGTGAAGAACGCAAAGCCATCAGTTTCGTCCACATAGCGTTCCGAGACTGATGCTACCGGTGCCTGCGTCGCGTCGTCATTGTCCATGATGGATATAATCTGGTGCGGTTGTGCGACCGTAAGCCCGACGGGATTTTGCAGCTGCACTTGAAAATGCTCAATGCCCTCTTTGCTGGTGTCCGTGCGCATAGGAATTCTAATGGTGCGAACCGTCTCTCCGGGTGCAAAAACCACCACAGTCGGCCCGATGCCGGAATAGTCAAACGCGTCGAGCGCACTATTCTCGTTGGTTAGTATCTCGACCGATGTGGCCTGTGCGGCGGGTCCGTTCAATCGAAGCACCAGATCAATCGTCCCCCCAACGACGCCTTCACTGACAATTGTATCGGTCAGCGATACCAGCGGCGAGCTCAAGGCGGTCTCGTCACTTCGGGAGATGGTTCCGGTTGCCCGCCCATCCGCGATTTGGGCACCGGCTCCGCCGGAGATGCCAGTTAGATCGAACTGAAACGTCTCGGCACTTTCTGCTGTCGTGTCCTCCAAAACGGGGACGGCAACGCGTTTGGCAACCTCGCCTGCGGCAAAAGTCACTGACCCGCTCACGGCGCCAAAATCAGACCCCGCGCTGGCCGACCCGCTAGACGTTGCGTAATCAACCGTCACCGATTGCGTGGCTCCGCGATCCAGCAGAATGTCGAAATAGGCCAGCCCGTCGCTTTCATCGACCCAGACATCCGACACGGATGCGTAAGGCGCGCGGCTGGTGTCATCATTGTCCATAATTGCGACAAGACTGAACGGGTCCGCCATGACCAGTCCGGTAGGATTGATGAAGTTGACAAAGAAGTGCTCGGTTGGTTCCACCGACGTGTTGTTGATGATTGGGATGTTGACCGTCTGAACCTGCTGCCCGACTGCAAAACCCACTGGTGTCGGCGACACGTTGGTGAAATCGAACCCGCCAATTGCAGTGCTATTGGTGGTGTAATAGCTGATCGAGGCAGGCGCAGTCGCCGGATCCGAAAGCTCGAACGTCACGGTGGCGGTGCCGTCACCTTCGCCGATAAAGATATCTTCAACAGATAGAACTGGGTCCATCAAACTACTCCCTAGAAACTGATTGTAGGCCGGTCCCAAAGTCGTTTGAGGGCACCCAAACCGGTTTCCAAGCACAGCGCTTGGACCTACGTCACTGTATTCGGTCGCAGTTTTCTGATCACACACAAATCGAAAACCGTGAGTTGGTCACTGATGACACCAGCAATCTCTCACAAAGCTTAAATTTTCATAAAATTGAGCGATTATCATGACACTGAAAACCAGTGTCGCTGACATAATCGCCCCAATTGCTGGCCTTGAAAGCGTCTTTGGATTGGCGGTCGCGCACATCTTTCAAAGACGACAGAACGCCGCCAAGCTCTATGGAAGGGCCCAGATCAAGGTCGATCCGTTTGCCCATTGAACTTTTTGGTTTGCAAACGCACTGTCGGGCGCGTCACCAACCGGAAAACCGCCGCTTTGCTCAGTGTTCTCATAAACTCGATCTTGCCTGTCTTCGCGATACTAGCCCTTGGCTTTCTTATGGGCCGGACCAAGACGGCATCGGTGGACGAGGCCCGCGCCCTGAACCGGATCTCTTTTCTGGTTTTACAACCGGCACTGATTTTCCCGCTCATGGCGACAGCGGATTTCGCGCAGTTCGACCTCATGGCAATCGCGGTTTATGCGCTATGCGAGGTGATTGCCTTCCTGATCGGCTTTTGGGTTGCCCGGCATGTGTTCAAACGCGAACGGTTAGAGGCGTTTCTGCTTGGAATGTCCGTCGTTTTTGTCAATTCCCTGCTCTACATTTGGCCGATTTCCTATCTGATTTACGGCGAGATCGCAGCTCTCCCCATCACTGCAATTGTGGCATGGGACGCCTCCATCAGCTTTGGGTTTTTCATAATTGCGATGGAGCTTATGACCCGTGGCCAAAGCGAGGTCAGCGCCACCCGGCGGATTGCTGGCAACCCAATTCTGATCAGCATTGTGGCGGGCGCGTTGATCAGCGCGATGGGCTTGTCTGTGGCCGCGCCCATCCTGACCTTTACCGATTTTGCAGGCAAGGCGGCGGCACCTTGTACGCTGTTTGCGCTGGGTGTGATCCTATCTCAAGCAGCGCTTAAACCCTCGGGGACGGTGATAGGATTTGCGGCCCTAAAGCTGCTGCTCTTCCCGGCATTGGTCTGGGGTGGAATGACCCTATTCAGCCCGGCCAATGCGTGGACGCCGCTGTTTTCCCTAAATGCAGCGGGTCCGTCGGGGGCGATGGCATTTAGTCTGGCATTGCTTTATGGTGTGCGCACCGATGCGATTGCTCAGGTGATTATCTGGACGAGCGTACTATCTTTGGTTTCACTGGCGTATCTCGCATGACACACACACGACCTTTACGTAAGTCCGACTGGGAGGCGTGGACGCGTCTTTGGACCGGATATCTGGACTATTACGAGGCAAGCGTTTCTGAGGACGTGTATCACACCACGTTTCAACGTTTGCTGGGGGATGATCCTCAAGATTTCAATTGCATTGTCGCCGAAGTTAATGGTCAGGTCATTGGTCTGACCCATTATCTGTTTCACCGTCACGCCTGGAAAGTTGAGAATGTGTGCTATCTACAAGACCTCTATGTAGACCCGAATGTTCGGGGAACCGGTGCCGGTCGGGCACTGATCGAGGCTGTTTACGCAGCAGCTGACCACGCAGGAGCGCCTTCGGTGTATTGGCTTACTCAAGATTTCAACAGCCATGCGCGTCATCTTTATGATCGCGTTGGAACCCTTACACCTTTCATAAAGTACAGCCGCCCATGATCCAACTGAGAAACCTAATGGCCGGCCTTGCTGTGATGGCACTTTGTGCTTGCGGCGATCCAATTTCCCGCGCTGTGACGCCTTTGCCGGACGATCTGTTGCGGTTTAATGAGAAGTTGCAACCGCGCGGCGTGAGCAGATCAAATCTTGATCTGGCCGAGGACTTTCTTGACCTCACCTTTGCGCTGGAAAACGGGGACATTCTGCCGTCGCTTTTGAAGTATGATGGTACGGTCCATGTTGTTTTGCGCTCCGCCGGGCTTTCTGCCTATCAGCCGGAATTGACCACTTTGATCAAACGGCTTCGAAGTGAGGCAGGGATCGATATTGTTCAAACCACCGATCCGTCTAAGGCGCAGGTGCATATCCACGCCGTACCCCGGCAGACAATCTCGCGGGTGTTTCCGGGGGCTGCGTGTTTCATTGTGCCCGGTGTGCGCTCTTGGAATGAGTTCAGATCGCCAAGGGCCGATCCAAATGTGATTATGTGGTCCCGCCAGTCTTCATTGACCGTCACGTCCATTTTTGTGCCTGCTGACAGTACGCCGCAAGATACCCGCGATTGTTTGCATGAAGAGCTTGGGCAAGCCCTTGGCCCCGCAAATGATCTTTACCGTATCCCTGACACGGTTTTTAACGACGATAATTTTCACTCGATCCTGACACCGTTTGATATGCTGATGCTGCGCACGCTTTACGACAAGAGCCTATCCAGTGGTATGTCGCGGGCAGAGGTGGCGGTCCGGTTGCCCTCTATCTTGAGCCGGATCAACCCGCCGGGTCGTGGTCAGCCCGCCTCCAATCGCGCGCCGGAATCGCGGGCTTGGAAAGGTGCGATTGAAACAGCCCTGAACAGGCGCAAATCGCGCCAGACCCGTATCAGAGCCGGTGAGCGGGCCTTGTCGCTGGCCAGCACCATGGAGCCGTCCGACCACCGCCTTGGCCTGACCTTGCTCACGTTGGGGCGGGTTCAGGCGCGAACTGACCCCGATACATCGGCAGAGTTCTTTTCTGCCGCCTACAAGCAGTTCTCGGCGCAGTTGGGGCCGCAGGATATTCGCACCACCCATGTTGCTCTGCATCTGGCCCTGTTTGCGCTCAAAGACGGCCGGTTCGAGGTCGCTCTGCAATTGGCAAACCGGCATATTCCGTCTGCGCGTAATGCGGAAAATGCGGTTGTGTTATCTGGGTTGTTGGCCATCAAGGCGGAGACCTTATTGGCCTCTGGTGATATTGGGAACGCCAGACGGGCCCGCATTGAATCGCTGGCATGGGCGCGCTACGCCTTTGGCGACAGCGACGGTGATATCGCACGGGCTCAGGCCGAAATCGCGGCGTTTAACCCAAATGAACAACGGCGGAGCGTTCAATGATCCTTCCTATAGCTTTTGCAGTGGGTGCGGCCTTGGGTTGGTTCCGCGCCGCGCGCCGGTCCAATAACAGGCTTGATAAGTTGCAATACGCCGCAGCCCATGGCATTGCCCTGATGTTGCTGGCCCTATTGGTCACAATCGCCGCCGATTGGGCGGGTTTCGTGTAAGCCGATGTTCTTGCAGCTTTTTACAAATCTGCGCGACGCGAAACTGCCGGTCTCTTTGCGCGAATATCTGACGCTTCTGGAGGCGATGCAGGCGTCACTGGTGCTTTATGACATTGATGGGTTTTATTATCTGGCCCGTGCGAGCCTGATCAAAGACGAGCGTAATTTGGACCGGTTTGATCAAGTTTTTGCGCATACGTTCAAAGGCTTAGAGAGCGCATCGCTGGCCGATGTGATTGATCAGGTGGACCTGCCGGATGAGTGGCTGCGCCGCCAGATCGAGAAACATCTGACAGATGCCGAGAAGGCCGAGGTGGAGGCTCTGGGCGGGTTCGACAAGCTGATGGAAACCCTCAAGGAACGTCTCAAAGAACAACAAAAGCGCCATCAGGGCGGGTCAAAATGGATCGGCACCGGCGGCACGTCGCCCTTTGGGGCTTATGGCTACAATCCCGAAGGGGTGCGTATCGGTCAGGACGAAAGCCGCCATCAGCGGGCTGTCAAAGTGTGGGACAAACGCGATTTCAAGAACCTTGATGACAGTGTGGAGCTTGGCACTCGGAACATTAAAGTGGCCCTAAAGCGTCTGCGGCAATGGGCGCGGGACGGTGCCGCCGAAGAGCTTGATCTGGGCAGCACGATCCGGTCAACGGCGGAACATGGTTATCTTGATGTGATCACCCGACCTGAGCGGCGCAACGCGGTTAAGGTGTTGTTATTTCTGGATGCTGGCGGCTCGATGGACCCGTATGTGAAGATCGTCGAGGAGCTGTTTTCGGCCGCTCGCACAGAGTTCAAACATCTGGAATATTTCTACTTTCACAACTGCCTCTACGAGGGGGTTTGGCGCGATAATCGGCGGCGCTGGTCAGAGGTAACACCAACCTGGGAGGTGCTCAGAACCTACGGCTCTGACTACAAATGCATCTTTGTTGGTGATGCGGCGATGTCGCCCTATGAGGTGGCCATGCCCGGCGGGGCAAATGAGCATTGGAATGAGGAGGCAGGGCAGGTTTGGCTGGCCCGTGCCCGCGAGCAATGGCCGTCAAATGCGTGGATAAATCCGGTTAAGGAGGCCCATTGGGGCTATACTCAATCAACTCAAATGATCCGGCAAATATTTGATGACCAAATGTTCCCGATGACCCTCAAAGGGATTGAGGCGGGGATGAAGGCTTTGGTGCGTTAGAGCTAAATCTTTTTGCTTTCGTATTTGAAAATCTAGATTTTAACTTGCTGTAATTCTTCCAAAAGATCCAAGAGCGTGTTGAGCTTTTCGGCACCAAACTGTGCCTCAAGATCATCGAATATCTGGTTGCTCTGGGCGGAATGCTCGCGGATCAAGGCCCGCCCTTTCTCGGTCACGGTGACGATCGATTTACGCCGGTCGGTGGAGGCTACATTCCGCTCCAAAAGCCCGTCGCGCTCAAGGGCATGAATGATGCGGGTCAGGCTTGGCAACAGCAAACAGGCGGTGCGGGCAATTGAGGTTTGCTCCATTGGACCAGATTCGCTGACCACCCTGAGAACGCGCCACTTTTGTTCGCTGATCTGGCTCTTTGACAACATGATGCGCACCGGCTCCATCAGCGTCTCACGAGCGCGTAAAAGAGCGATGGGAAGCGATCTGTTGGTCTGTCGTAACATCCCCGTATCGGCAGGGTCTGTGGTCATGTTCAGCATTCCAATGGGTTCGCCAAGAAGGGTAACGTTTTGCAATATTGTTGACAAGTTAATGATTATAGTTAACAAGGCAAGTAAGTGGCCGTGGCGTGTTTTGCGCGTATTCGAATTGTTCGGCGCCAAAACATGACGTGGGCACCGGTATAGCAGATATATCCGACGTGTTGCGTCACTGAATTTTTAGCGCACGGTGGTCCGTTCCGCACGGGGGGTGGCCGCTCTTGCGCCCGGGGGGACTATTTATGCGATTTGCGACATTTACGGCAGGCGGCGTTCAGTATTACGGGGCAGTGGCACAGACCGGTATGATCGCCCTGTCTCCGGAATTTCCACAATGGAAAACCATGCGCGATGTGGTCGAGGCGGGCGGGTTCAAGAGGCTCGAAGATGCCGCAAACGGGCGGGACGTCACCCATCCCTTGGGCAGTTTCGTGTGGGACATTCCTGTGCCCAACCCCGAGAAGATCATTTGCGTCGGTGTCAATTTTCCAGATCGAAATGCCGAGTATAAAGACGGCAAGGATGCGCCGCCGAACATGTCGCTCTTTATTCGCTTCCCGCGTTCATTTGTCGGGCATGAGGTTCCATTGACCCGCCCACCGGAGACGCCTCAGCTGGATTACGAGGGGGAAATCGCTATCGTCATTGGCAAAGGCGGGCGCCGCATATCGCAGGCCCAGGCTCTTGACCATATCGCTGCTCTAACGCTTTGTAATGAGGGCACTTTGCGCGACTGGGTGCGTCACGCCAAGTTCAATGTCACTCAAGGTAAAAACTGGGACGGGTCGGGGGCTATGGGTCCGTGGCTGGTGCCTTTTGAGCGTCCCGAGCAGATCACGGGCACCGACCTTGAGGCGCGTGTGAACGGCGATGTGCGCCAAAAGGACAATACCGCGCGGATGCTGTTCCCTGTGGCGCGCCAGATCGCCTATATCTCTACATTCACCACATTGGTGCCCGGCGACATCATCGTCACCGGCACGCCAACCGGGGCCGGGGCGCGGTTTGATCCGCCCATTTGGCTGCAACCCGGCGATGTCATCGAGGTGGAGGCCGCAGGCATCGGTGTGCTTAGAAACGGGGTGGTGGACGAATGACACCTGAGCAAATCGACGCCGCGGCGCGGCTGCTTTTCGAGGCGGAGCAAACCGGCGTTCAATGCGGTCTTTTGAGCCTTGCCTACCCGGATATGACGCTGGAGGACGCTTATGCGGTGCAGGCCGCACTGGTGGCGCAAAAGCAGAAATCCGGGGCTAAGGTGATTGGTTGGAAGATCGGTTTGACCAGTCGGGCCATGCAGCAAGCGCTCAACATTACAACGCCTGACAGTGGTGTTCTGCTCGACGATATGCTGTTTAAAACTGGCGCTCAAATCCCGCAGGGGCGGTTCATCCAGCCAAGGATCGAGGCGGAAATCGCGTTTGTTATCAAAGATGTATTGAAGGGCAAACAGATTACGCGGGCTGATATTGTGGCCGCCACAGACTATGTAGCACCGGCTTTGGAGATCCTTGATACGCGGGTTTTGCGGGCGGATCCTGAGACCGGAAAATCGCGGATCATATATGACACGGTAGCTGACAATGCGGCCAATGCCGGGATCGTTTTGGGGGCAGAACGGCACCGGATTGACGCCCATGACCTGCGCTGGGTCGGTGCGATCGTGAAGCGTGACGGGGTGGTAGAGGAGACCGGCCTGGGTGCCGGAGTTCTGGATGACCCTGTGACCGGTATCCTCTGGCTGGTTCACCGATTAGCTGAATTTGATCAAGGGGTTAAGCCCGGCGAGGTGGTTTTGGCCGGCTCGTTCATCCGCCCTTTGGAGGCCCCTCCCGCAAGCGTGTTTGAGGCCGATTTCGGCGCGTTTGGCCGGGTGGATCTGTCTTTCTGACAGGCGGTTTTCGGGGTCGAGACCCATTGGTTTTTTGAAAAGGTTAACGGCGCTTTTTGGGCCGTCTCAAACTGTATGATTTGTGTATGACTTTTGTATGACTCTTGTATGACAAATCGGGTGATTGGCCGTGGTTAAGACGGCGTTCGGTGAGGGTTTGGTAAGGTTGGTTAATGATGTGTGAACGCGGAGTGGGTGGGGGTTAGTCGCGGGTGTGGTCGTTTGGAGCGACGTCCCGATATGGATATTTGGGGAACATTGAAAGGCGAGGAGGCGGTGCCCCGGTCGA
>CAKZTM010000073.1 GCA_937920555.1 uncultured Paracoccaceae bacterium
CCGGGAATTGCCTTGAACCCGCCAGTTCCCCAACCGCAATTCACATACATCCCCTCGACCGGTGTTTTGGAGATTATCGGCGAACGGTCCCCGGTCATATCGACAATCCCGCCCCATTGGCGCAACATCTTCAGGCGGGAAATGACCGGAAACGTCTCGATGAGGGCGCGCACCGTCTCCTCGATATGCTGAAAGGAGCCCCGTTGGGTGTAGTTGTTAAAGCCGTCTGCCCCGCCACCAATGACCATCTCACCTTTATCGGACTGGCTCATATATCCGTGCACGGTGTTGGCCATCACGACAATGTCCATCAACGGCTTGATCGGTTCTGACACCAGAGCCTGCAAGGCCACGGATTCCACCGGCAGCCGGAACCCCGCCATTTCGGCCAAGACCCCAGAAGAGCCCGCCACAACGACGCAAAGTTTCTTACATTTGATCGCCCCTTTTGTGGTTTGAACGCCCGTGACCTGACTGCCATCGCGCTCAATGCCGGTCACTTCACATTGCTGGATCACATCCACACCCAGATCAGACGCGGCGCGGGCATATCCCCAAGCCACCGCGTCATGGCGGGCCGTGCCGCCGCGTGCCTGCCAAAGCCCGCCCAGAACCGGATAGCGCGGTCCATCAAGATTGATGATCGGGCAATGGCGCTTAACGCCTGCGGGGTCCACCATCTCGCTTTCGATCCCGGCAAGACGGTTTGCATGGGCTGTACGTTTCCATGCCCGCAACTCATGCTCCGTTTGGGCCAGCATAAGGACACCGCGAGGCGAAAACATTATGTTGAAGTTCAACTGCTGAGACAGATCTTCATAGAGCGCGCGCGACTTCTCAAAAATCGCAGCGGAGGCATCCTGCAAATAATTGGAGCGGATAATGGTCGTATTGCGCCCAGTGTTCCCGCCGCCGAGCCAGCCTTTCTCCAGCACCGCAACTTTGCGAACGCCGTGATTTTTTGCGAGATAATAAGCCGTAGCCAACCCGTGACCGCCAGCGCCTACAACGATCACGTCGTATTCCGCTTTGGGCTCAGGCGACGCCCACGCGCGATCCCACCCCGAATGGTAGCGAACTGCTTCACGGGCAATGGCGAATGCCGAATAACGTCTCATATTTTGCCTCCCGGAGGATATCTCATATCTTCTAACCTGAATTAGTTTGAGGTTGCGACATCAAACGGCATTCAGCTATCCAACTGCGACACTATATAATGTCACAATCACTGTGACAGGAAAGGCGAGACCCTTGATCTTTTGGATCTTAGCAGGACTGCTAACGATAGCTGCGACATTTATCGTTGTCTTCCCCATCCTCAAGCGGCGCCAAGATGTGATGCCAGGTGCGGCTTCTGACATTGCAGTTTACCGTGACCAGCTCAAGGAGTTGGATGCGGATGTGGCGCGTTCGCTCTTGAGCGCAGAAGAGGCTGAGGCGAGCCGTTTGGAAATCTCTAGGCGGTTGCTGGCCGTTGATGACCGCATGAGTGACGATACAAGGCCCGCCCCCACGCAAAGCACCAAGTTGGCCGTGCCGTTTCTTCTTGCGGTGATGAGTGCAGGCGCTTTGGGGATTTACGCATATTTAGGGAACCCTGGCGCCCCGGATCAGCCGCTTGCGGCGCGCACCGGTGCAGATCGCCCCGCCCAAGCGGAGGTTGAGGCCCAATTTGCTGAGGCCGGCTCTCAGCCGCCGCGCGTTCTTGAAGGACGGGAAAAGGAGTTGTTGGATAAGCTCAGGGCAGCGCTGGAAAGCCGCCCCGATGATTTAACAGGCCACCAACTTTTGGCTCAAACGCTGAATTCGATCGGTGATTATGCAGCCGCTTGGGCGGCCCAAGATGAGGTCATCCGCATTTTGGGCAATGCCGCCACGACCGATGAGCATGCCATAAAGGCCGAAATGATGGTATTTGCCGCCGGCGGGTATGTATCCCCGGAGGCCGATGATGCTCTTGCTCGCGCGCTGCAATTGGATGCAACCAACCAGCGCGCTCGGTATTATAGTGGTATCTCCATGGCCCAAAGGGGGCGTCCAGAGCTGGCGATGCAGTTGTGGTCAGGATTGCTGAGCGAGGGCCCGGCAGATGCTCCTTGGAAAGCGCCTATTCGCGAGCAGGTGCGTGATCTGGCGAACAACACGGGGTTGCCGCTGCCTGAGGGCATGCTCCGTGGCCCCACGCAGGAAGATGTTGACGCCGCCTCGGATATGTCAGCCCAAGAGCGCCAAGACATGATCCGCGGTATGGTCAACGGCCTGTCTGACCGTTTGGCAAGCGTAGGTGGTACACCGTCCGAGTGGGCTCGTCTGATCGGTGCTTTGGGGGTTTTGAATGAAACCGACCGCGCGCAAGCTATATATGATGAAGCCAAACAAACATTTGCGGGTGATGTGGAGGCGCTGGATTTGCTAAGCCAAGCCGCCACAGGGGCTGGACTACGATTATGATTTTTGACGATATCGCTGAGCTGGCGCCTACCCTGCCATTTGGTGCGCTGATGGGACTTGATTTGGGCACCAAAACCATCGGTGTGGCGGTTACAGACACCTATCGCTCTGTGGCGACCCCGCTCAAAACCATAAAGCGCAGCAAATTCACGCAAGACGCGGAAGCCCTTATTGAGATCGCAAAAGACCGCAATATTGTAGCGCTGGTTCTTGGACTGCCACGCAATATGGATGGGTCAGAAGGGCCCCGAGCCCAGTCCACCCGGGCATTTGCAAGAAATCTGGCCCGCCCACTCCCGCTGCCCGTCGCATTTTGGGATGAGCGCCTCTCAACGGTCGCCGCGGAAAAAGCACTTTTGGAGGCCGACACTTCAAGACGCCGACGCGCAGAGGTGATAGACCACGTTGCCGCATCCTATATCTTGCAGGGTGCACTCGACCGGTTGGCATTCTTGGAGAAGGCACCATGACGCCGCCAGTGTGGACCCGAAATGAAATCGAAAGCCCTTGCGTTCAAATTTGCGTCGTCGACCCGAAAAGTCGACTGTGTTTGGGCTGCTTTCGATCTATCGACGAGATCAAAGACTGGTCCACCATGTCCGCCGAGGGCCGCCGTTTGATCATGAATGAACTCCCAAACCGCAAAGATAAGGTCAAACCGGTCCGGCGCGGCGGGCGGTCACGGACAAGAAGCTGACACATTTCGTCCAATTTGGCCGGAGTCAGTGCCCAGATTCGCAAAAAGGGCCCACCAAGGCGCGAAAATGATCCCGTTTTTTTGCACTTTGAGGCCAAAAAATGGACTGAGATTGCTTGTTCCTGTCCAAATTAGACAATTAACCAGCAACATTTTGTGATTTTTTGACCCTTAAAAATAGGAGTTTATCCAAGTATAGAATTCCCAATTAATAAATGTAAAAATATTTCTTGCCCCAATTCGCCACATTTTTCGTGACATGTGTCCAAATTTTGTCTATAAATGTTTTTGTTAGTTATTAGTTAAGGGGCCAAGTAATGAATTTCGTATCCTCCATGCCAACATCTCGCATCGGTCTAGAGCAAACTTTCTATCAGGTGTTCGGCGCAAACCTCTCTTCAGAAGTGTTTGTCGCAGCTGCTGCAATTGTTGCTTTCACCCTTTTCTTCCGGTCTTCTTTTATCTCAACCGGACTTCGCTAAGCTTAAGGTCTCACACCTGCAATTTGTTTTATTTGACGCATCAATGCCACAATGTGGCCGAGTGTGGCAAAGGTGGGGTGACAACGGCCACAATCGGGCCTAAAACGATAATTGTGTGTTAACGAGTGTGTATGAGTTGTTAAAATGAAGTTCTTTCCAGCAATATTGGTTACCTATATCGTCGGCATCGTCGTCATGCGTTTTGGCGCAGCGGACGAAGCTTGGACAATTGCACAACTGAACTGGCTCAACGGCGGGGCTGTCGTACTAGTTGGTACTTTGGCCGGTTATGTTTTAATCAACGGCACCCGTGCATTCCCACGCGCTGTGAGAACATCTGCCATCGCCACACTCTTTATCGTAGCAGTTGTTGGCTATGGCCAACGCTCTGATATTATGATCAAATTCTCCGAAACCATGGCCCGCACAGTGCCTACTGCTGCCGTTGCAAGCCCAATTGGAACGGCTGATGTGCCGCGCCACTGGGATGGTCACTTTCGCGCCGCTGCAAACATCAACGGCAACACTATTGATATGCTTGTGGACACAGGTGCCTCGCTCGTTCTTTTGACTTACGAAGACGCTCTGATGGCTGGTGTTGATGCAGGCGCTCTGGATTTCGACGTGCCAATTCTGACCGCAAACGGTCGCAGCCACGTCGCCACAATGCAACTGAGCAACATCAACATCGGCGGTGTCGTTGTTCAGAATGTTGAGGCCGCAGTTGCCCAACCGGGTCAGCTTCACGCCAGCCTCTTGGGTATGAGCTTTCTGGGTGCCATAGAAGAAGCCATTATTCGCAAAGACCGCCTGATCCTACGTAACTAATTACCTACACCTCCAAGTGTATGGGTCGTTTTCGTGGAGTTTTCGACCCTTATATAAGACCGCCCTACACAGGCGATTGACGCCGCCGGGACCCCAACTCCCGGCGGTGTTTTTTTATTTGGCTTTATTTACCTATTACTGGGATTGAGAAATCGGTAAGGCAGGAGGAAATTCATGCATGTAAGGGAATTGAGACCAAGCTGTTGCTGCGGCAACCCGACAATGCACCCTTATATGCGCGCGCCCTATTCGGTCCCAGTTTGAGCGATACGCCGAACAGTATAGATTTTGCAGATGTCGGATGATCATCTGTGAGCGGTAAGGTGTTAAACTGGGTCCAACTCAATCATAGCCGCCAGCGCGTCGCGCACGACCGCGACCCCTGCGCCGGGTTTATGTGCATTTTCTGACAACAATCTCCGCCACCGCCGGGCCCCGGGCATACCGTGGAACAGGCCCAGCATGTGCCGGGTCATCGCATTCAGGCGGGTACCTCGCGAAAGCTCGGCTTCCAAATAGGGTATCATCAATTCAATGGCGCTCTGAGCGTCCGCGCATGGCCGCGCCTGCCCCCAAATGGTGTGGTCCGCATCCAGCAATATCTGCGACGGCGTTTGGTAGGCGCTGCGCCCAATCATGACCCCATCGAGACCTTGTGCCAGAAATTCATTCGCCTGCGTCAGCGTCGAGATACCCCCATTAATGCCGATCCACAGATCTGGAAATTGACGCTTCATAGCCAACACCAGTGGATAGTCCAAAGGCGGTACATCGCGGTTTTCTTTCGGGCTCAACCCTTGCAGCCAAGCCTTGCGCGCGTGGATGGTGAAGTGGCGGACGCCCGCGGCACTTACCTTTTCCAAAAATCTGGGCAACACCTCCGTGGGATCTTGGTCATCGATCCCGATCCGGCATTTCACTGTCACCGGAACGTCGCCTGCGGCCGATTGCATGGCATCCACACAGTCCGCCACCAACCCCGGATGGGCCATGAGCACGGCGCCAAATGTGCCCGACTGCACCCGGTCCGAGGGGCAACCGCAGTTCAGATTGATCTCATCATAACCTGCATCCACGCAAATACGAGTGGCTTCGGCCAATAGATCAGGCTCCGAGCCGCCCAGTTGCACAGCGACTGGATGCTCCGCCTCATGATAGGCCAAAAGCCGCGACCGATCTCCATGCAAAATGGCAGGGGCCGTTACCATCTCTGTATACAGCAAAGCATTTTTGGAAAGCTGCCGGTGGAAATACCGACAATGCCTATCTGTCCAATCCATCATGGGTGCAACCGAGAGCCTGCGTGCTTGATCTATTTTGTGGGTCTGAGCCATGATTTGACACATCGCCAATTCATCCCGCTTGGTCAATGTCCGAATTGCGGGGAAAAATGTCTGATTTTGCACGGACAAACCTGCCTAGAGCGCGCATTCTGGGCTGCGACAAGGAGAGTTCAAGACATGTCCTATTCCGGCTTTCGGGTGATCAAAGAAGCGCTGACCGGCCATAAGGGTTGGAGGATGGCGTGGCGCAATCCTGAGCCCAAAGCCCATTACGATGTGATTATCATTGGTGGTGGCGGGCATGGACTGGCGACAGCCCATTATATCTCGAAAGTGTACGGCATCCGCAATGTGGCCGTGCTGGAGAAAGGCTGGATTGGCGGGGGGAATGTCGGGCGAAACACGACGATTATTCGCTCGAATTATTTGCTGGACGGGAACGAGCCGTTCTACGAGTTCTCGCTGAAGCTTTGGGAGGGGCTGGAGCAGGATTTCAACTATAATGCGATGGTCTCCCAGCGTGGCATTCTCAATCTGATCCACACGGATGCGCAACGCGATGCGTTTGTCCGGCGTGGCAATGCCATGCGCTTG
>CAKZTM010000074.1 GCA_937920555.1 uncultured Paracoccaceae bacterium
GGAGGAGCCGACAGGTTCTTCGGTGATGGAAGAACTTGCGCCGACCGTGAACGTCGTCGAGGAACGTCCTGAGCCTGAGCCTGAGCCTGAGCCTGAGCCTGAGCCTGAGCCTGAGCCTGAGCCTGAGCCTGAGCCTGAGCCTGAGCCTGAGCCTGAGCCTGAGCCTGAGCCTGAGCCTGAGCCTGAGCCTGAGCCACTTCCGGCAGATGAGCCGCTTGACACACTTGAGCCGATGCGCACCGTGGACTTGTCAGGACCACTTGCTGATGATGAAGCCGCATCTGAAAACAGCGAGGCACCTCCGCAAAAGCGCGGACTGCTCTCCCGTCTCATGGGGCGGGCCGCAACACCGGTCGTAGTTAAGAAACGTATCCTTGATGATGATATGTTGGAATCTCTTGAGGAGCTTTTGATCACCGCTGACATGGGCGTTGAAACGGCGCTCGAAGTCACAGCCAATATGGCCGTCGGGCGTTTTGGCAAGAAGCTCTCTGTGGACGATATCAAAGAACTTTTAGCCAAGGAAGTGACCGATATTCTGGAGCCGGTCGCCAGGCCCATGCCGCTATATGCCAAGCGACCGCAAGTGGTTTTGGTCGTTGGCGTCAACGGATCGGGTAAGACCACAACTATCGGAAAGCTGGCCTCGCAGTTCAAGGCGGCGGGCAAATCAGTTGTGATTGCCGCGGGCGATACCTTTCGCGCTGCCGCCGTTGAGCAATTGCAAATTTGGGGTGAGCGTGCAGGCGTTCCTGTGCTGACGGCCCCCGAGGGCTCGGACCCCGCGTCGCTCGCCTTCGATGCCATGGTCAAAGCGGAGGCTGACGGCGCTGATCTTTTAATGATTGACACGGCGGGCCGACTTCAGAATCGGGCCGACTTGATGGAAGAACTTGCTAAAATTGTACGGGTTATCCGCAAGCGTGATCCCGAGGCGCCGCATAACACCCTGCTGGTGTTGGATGCTACAACCGGCCAAAATGCTCTGTCGCAGGTCGATATTTTTACTAAGATTGCAGATGTATCTGGTCTGGTGATGACAAAACTTGATGGCACTGCGAAGGGCGGCGTTTTGGTGGCCTTGGCACATAAATTTGGGTTGCCTATCCACGCCATTGGCGTAGGCGAGGCGATTGATGATCTGGCACCGTTCGATCCTGATGAATTTGCGCGTGCACTTACGGGCTTGCGCAATTGATACCACACTCGATCATCTTGTTGCGCGGGGTGAATGTTGGTGGCCACAATAAGCTTTTGATGGCGGAGTTACGGCGCGCTCTTGCTGAGGCAGGCTTTTCAGACGTACGCACTTATATCCAAAGCGGGAATGTCGTGCTTCGTTCTCCTTTGAGCCCTGAGCAAATCTCGGTAGAAATAGAGCGGGTCTTGGCAAGCACCTTTGATATTGTGGTGCCCGTGTTCACGCTTTCAGCAGAGCGGCTTTCCCAAATCGTTGAGGCCAACCCGTTTTCAGGTGATGCCTCCCGGGTGATGCTCTATTTTTGCTTTGACCAACTTGATAATTTTGACGCGCGTTCGCTTCGGGAGATTGCCCGTGCTGATGAACAGCTATCGGTCACCCCTGAGGCAATCTATTTGAATGCGCCTTCGGGTGTTGGACGCTCCAAACTTGCCGCGAAGATCGACCAACTGACTCCCGTTCAGATAACGGCGCGAAACTTACGCACGGCGCAAAAGCTTCTTGAGATGGCGACGGTCACTTGAGCGATTGGGTGCTGGCCATTGAAGGGACAGAGGTCGGACGGTTTGTGGCAATGATCCTGGCCCTGATGTCAGCGGTATTCCATGCGATTTTTGGTGCTCTGCAAAAGGGCCGGTTTGATCCCTGGCTGAGCCGGGGTGCGATTGATTTTTGTTATGGCTCAATGGCGCTTTTGCCTGCGCTGTTTCTCGTGCCGCCGCCCACCCTGGAGATATGGGGCATTCTGGGCATCGCGTGGGCCATCCATGTCGTTTATAAACTTCTGATGGCAATGGCTTACGATCGGGCGGCCTACACGGTTGTGTATCCGGTCGTGCGCGGAACTGGGCCTTTGATCACGGTGATCTTTGCGGGGCTCGTCTTCGGGGAGCAGTTCTCAACCGCGCAGTGGATGGGTGTTTTGCTGTTGTCGGGCGGGATTTTTGCGTTGGCGCTGTACAATTTGAAACATGTAAATGTCGGTCGCGACGCTTTAGGGGCTGCATTGATTTTGGCGGTTCTGACCGGATGCATGGTTGCCGCCTATACCACGTTTGATGCCTATGGGATGCGAGCCGCTGAAAATCCGTTTACGTTTTTGGCATGGTTTTTTGTCGTCGATGGAATTGTGTTTCCAATCATCGCTTGGCGCCGTTGGCACCGAATGGAGACCCCCCCGGAGGTCCGACCGTTAATGATGCGCGGGCTGATCGGTGGTGTGATAGCGTTTTTGTCCTTTGGTGCCGTGATGGTGGCAACACGGCTCGATAAGGTGGGCGAAGCTGCTGTTCTCCGCGAGACGTCCGTGGTATTCGCCGCTTTGATTGGATGGTTGGTCTTGAAAGAGACCGTAGGACCCCGCAGATTAACAATGATGGCCGCCATCGCATCTGGTGCTGTGGTGGTAGAGTTTGGAGCGTAAAATGGCTGAGAAAAAGACTAATCCGATACTCAAGATGGTGCTCGAACTTGGACCGATTGGCGTTTTTTTCCTCGCGTACCGGTGGGCGCCCATTGCAGAAGGGGCCACGGAAACGGAAGGCCAGCTCGCTCAAATCCTATTTGCCACAAAGATTTTTATTCCTGTGATACTGGGGGCCTTAGCGTTGTCATGGGTCTTAACCAAACAACTCCCGAAAATGGCCGTTATGACCGCAGTATTGGTGGTGGTTTTCGGCGGCCTGACGCTTTGGTTGCAGGACGACACCTTCATAAAAATGAAGCCCACAATTCTCTATGGGATTTTTGCGGTAGCACTCGGCTTTGGCCTCATGCGCGGGGAAAGCTACCTCAAATATCTCATGGACGAGGTCGTGCCCATGGAAAATGAGGGTTGGATGAAATTTACCTCCCGCTTTGCGCTGTTTTTCGTGATGATGGCCGTCACCAACGAGATCGTATGGCGCAATTTCAATACGGACATTTGGGTCAATTTTCGGACCTTTTTTCTACCCATCGCAAGTTTCATATTTGTAATGTCGCAAGCTGGCTTGTTTATGAAATACGGGATCGAACGAGATGATAGCGAAAGTTGAGTGCGTCTTTCGCTCACGCCGATTTTTGTAAATCAACACCGACGCTTGGACTGGGCTGGTTAGACGCAAAGAACGACGCCAACTCTAACAAGTGATCAGATTCTTTTTCAAGGTTTTGGGCCCCGGCCACGCTAACTTGTGCCATTTGCGCGTTACCTTGAGTATTGTTGTCAATTCCGGAAATCGCCTCAGAAATGCCACGTAGTCGATCAGCCTGTTGGGAGCTTGCGTCGGAGATTTCGTTCACATTGCCAACGACCAATTCGATGGAACTCTTGATTTCCTGCAACATGTCGCCGGTGCTGCGGACAAGACCGGCGCCTTCGACGACCTGCGCGGAACTGCTCTCGATCAATTGAGTAATGTCTTGAGCGGCTTCCGAAGATCGTTGCGCCAAAATACGAACTTCGCTGGCCACCACCGCGAAGCCTTTACCGCTTTCACCGGCGCGAGCCGCCTCAACAGCTGCGTTCAAAGCCAGCAGGTTGGTTTGAAAGGAAATGGATTCGATGACGCTAATAATCTCGGTAATTTTTTTCGACCCATCCTCGATACGGTCCATAGCCGAGATTGCTGATTGTACAACGTTATCGCCCTGAAGTGCCCTTTCTTCCGCGCCTTGCGCGGCGGAATTGGCTTTCTTGGCGTTTGATGCCGTAAGCGTAATGTTTGATGAGATTTCCTCAACAGCGGCATTGGTTTCTTCGAGTGAGGCCGCCTGTTGTTCCGTCCTCTGGGCCAGCTCTTGGGCGTTTTCGGCAATTGATTTTATGCTGTTTGATACCGCACCTGATGACGATTGAATTTCCTGCGTCATATGGGTTAACCGGTCCATTGTCGCGTTGAATGCGTCCGATGCGCTGGATAAATCTTCTGGCAGCGCATTCAAGGCCGGGTCATTGCCCTTGTTCATCCGAGGTGTCAAATCGCCATCTGATAATTTTGACAGCCCGTCTGTTAGCGCATCCATAAACACTTTTCGTTGGGTAATATCAGTCGCGTAATTGATGACCTTATAGGGTTTGCCATTGGCATCCTTGATTGAGTTGTAAGAGGCTTGAAACCAAACCGAATGGCCGTTTTTTGCGACATGCGCGTACTCAGCGCTTTTACATGCACTTTTTTCAAATGAAGCCCAAAAGTCAGAATAGTCCGTGCTGGCCGCATACTCATCTTCGACGAATAATGCGTGGTGCTTTCCGATGATCTCACTTTCGTCGTAGCCCATTGCCTTACAAAAGGTTTCATTCGCTTTGAGAACGATGCCATCAAGATCAAATTCGATTACAGCCTGAGCACGCGAGATTGCCGCCAGCTGGTGTTGCTGATCCATCTGTTTTTGTTTTTGCTCCGTCACATCAACCGCAAACTCTACGACAGCGACAACGGCGCCCTTTTTGTCAAACAAAGGGCTATATGATGCCTCCAGCCAAACGTCCCTGCCGCTTTTGTGAACCTGTTTAAAATCACCTCTGACTGTCTTGCCCGACGCCAATCTGGCCCAGAGCGCTTTGAAATCTTCGCTGCTTGTATTATCAGGCGACACGAAAGTTTGGTGATGTTTGCCGACAATCTCATCTGCGGAGTAGCCAAGGGCGTCCAAAAAGTTCTGATTGGCGTCTGTGATTTTCCCGCTTAAGTCGAACCAGACCATGGCTTGAGCGTTATTCAATGCATCTATCAGCGGTTGCCCGAGAGAGTTTTCTTCAACCGCTACTTTTTTCGAAAATCGCATCACAGGCCGCCTTCACTGTTACGTTGGCTATCCGCATAAGGCCGAGCGATTAATATTTTACTATCGGACAAGAAGTCGGTTTTACGAATTGGCTTTGAGCGCGTTGATAATTGGAACGAACCGGTCCTCCCAGACACGTTTTGTTACCGGACCGGGGTGGCGGTAACGGATATGTCCGGCATCATCTATTAGGAACGTCTCCGGCAGCCCATAAACCCCCCACTCGATACTTTGGCGCCCGCTTGGGTCAGCTGCGATGGTTGAATAGGGATTGCCCAGCTCGCCCAGAAACCCCAACGCATTTTCTTGCGTATCAGATTTATTAACGCCGATGATGGTCCAGCCTTCTTGCTTGAGGCGGACCAAATTGGGATGTTCGGCGCGGCATGGCGGGCACCAACTGGCCCAGAAGTTCACCAGCTTTAGCCCGGATGCTGCCAAATCGCTTTGTTGCGGTTGCAGCAGGTCCGCCAGCGGCTCGGAGGGCAGAGCAGGTGCAGGTTTGTCGATAAAAACTGTCGGCAAATCGTCAGGGTTATCGCGGTAAAGCCCGACGAAAAATGCGCCTGCCAATGCCACGAATAGGACCAATGGCAAAACCAGTGCCAGATTGATCTTACCCATTTTTGCGCCTCTCTAACTTGGCCAGCTTTCGTTTAGCATGCGCGTCTTGCCGGATGGTCAGGCCGATAATCGCCATCAAAAGAACGATACTCACTCCGTAAGCGCCAAGCACTGTCGTGGCGTATTTTCCCAACTCGATCATCGGTCGCGTGCCTCCAAAGCAGTTGCGCGGCGCAAACGGATTTCCGTGCGTGTTCGAACCAGTACAAGGGTGACAAACAGCAGCGAAAAGCCGGCGATGGC
Organism: uncultured Paracoccaceae bacterium; assembly: GCA_937920555.1. Lineage (GTDB taxonomy): Bacteria > Pseudomonadota > Alphaproteobacteria > Rhodobacterales > Rhodobacteraceae > CAKZTM01. Next base: position 5,840 of record CAKZTM010000074.1, read on the forward strand.
AAAGAGAAGCGGGTGATAAAACACGTCATGCACATTCTCCTCCTTATCTAGCGACAAGGACGCACCTTGATGCAGGCCTTGGGCCCAAAAGTTAACAGCGTAGCGCGACAGAAACGCAAAAACCGACCCCACAAGGCATAAGACTGACGTAAGATCCGCCGCCTTGTCCGGGTCCTCGATCGCAGACCAGAGCGCCATATATCCAAGATAGAAGATGAACAGGATCAAAAATGACGTCAGACGTGGGTCCCACTCCCAATAGGTGCCCCACATGGGTTGCCCCCAGATCGCACCGGTCAAAAGCGCGATGAGCGTCATTGTCACGCCCACCGGAGCGGCGGCTTTGGCCGCAAGCGCTGACACATGATGGCGCCGAATAAGCCAGATGAGCGAGGCCACCAGCATCATCGCCCACGCGTTGATCGCCATCAGTGCTGACGGCACATGGATGTAAATAATCTTGACCGTAGAGCCTTGCTGGTAGTCATCCGGTGTCCCGAAAAAGCCCCAGCCCAGCCCTATGACCAAGCAAAGGGCTGTGAGCATGACCAGCGGCAGGATAAACCGGTCGGTCGTGGCCATGAACTTGGCAGGATTTGCATAAGACCAAAGGGACATGGGACCGGGTTTAGCTTGTGTTCACTCGCTGGGCAATCGTCCGGTTGTCACGGCTGAGTGAAAGCTTCGTCAGCAATTGTCTTGAGCTGGTCGAAAACCCCGGCACCGCCTACGACAATGCGGGTGCCATTGCGTATTACGTCGTCGGGCGAAAGCGCCTCGATCTTGCCGCCTGCCTCCTTGACCATCAGCAATGCGGCCAGACAATCCCACGCTTTCATATATCCCTCACAATGGCCGATTGTGCGGCCCGCTGCCACGTAAGCAATCGAGAGCGCACCTGACGCATAAGCGGTGATGGTGCCGCCTTGACCCGTAATGGCATCCACCAGCTTGCCAACAGAACCGCGGGCGGAATACCGGGAATGACCGATGCCGGTCGCGCCCTGCGTCAGATCGGCAGCGTCGGTGGCGGATATGGGCTTGCCGTTAAGATATGCTCCACCGCCTAGTGTCGCCGTATAAAGGTCGTCATGACACGGATCGTAAATCACGCCGAGTTTGGTCTGCCCGTCGCTCACACCAGCCAAAACAACACACCAATGGGGCCGCCCAGATAGAAAATTCGCGGTCCCATCGATGGGGTCTATAATCCAAGTGAAGCCAGAGGTGCCCGCGGTCGGCGCATGCTCTTCGCCGATAATTCCATCCTCGGCAAAGGCCTCGGCCAGAGCCGCGCGGATCAACGTCTCCACGTCGCGGTCGGCGCGAGATACCAGATCGTGACGGCCTTTGTGCTCCACATCAAGCCCATCAAGATTGTCGAAATGCTGGCGGGCCAAAGCCCCTGCGGTTTTGCAGATGTTAACGGCTTGGTTGAGGCGCTCGATCATTTACCTAGGCTGGCAGCTGAGTGGCCCGTGTTTGGCCAAATAGTTTGGCCGCCCACATTCCAATGATCATGGCGACCACGAACACCACTGTGCCGGGAGCCAACAAACTAAGGGAGGTAATGGCCGGGCCGGGACAAAAACCGCTCAGGCCCCAACCAATCCCGAAGATCGCGGAACCGGACAATAAGCGCGGGTCCAGATCAGTTTTTGTCGGCATATGAAACATGGTATGCGCCAACGGATGAGGGCGCTTGAGAACCCGCGCGTAACCCAGTGCGGTGACCGCAATCGCTCCTGCCATAACAAAGGCTAGGCTTGGATCCCAAGTGCCAAAGATGTCTAGGAAATTCTGGACTTTGGCTGGATTTGCCATGCCGGAAATCACAAGGCCGATGCCGAAGATCAGACCTGAAAGAAGGGCGTAAAAAGATCTCATGACCGGCTCAACCTCCCACCACATGACGTAAAATGTAGACCGAAATACCTGCGGTCAGCATGAATGTAACTGTGGCGGTTATCGATCGGACCGACCCTCTGGAGATGCCGCAAACTCCGTGACCGGATGTGCATCCATTCCCCAAAACGGAGCCGAACCCAACCAGAAGTCCGGCAATGATCAGAAGTGGATAATTGCCTGAGATCACCTGCTCCGGCGGGGTGCCTGTGGTCAATTTGTAAAGAGGTGCTGCGATCAAAAGACCCACCACAAACCAAAGACCCTGCGTTAGTCCCGAGCGGTCAGCATCCGGGGGCAATAGCCGGGAAACAATACCGGAGATGCCAGCCACCCGACCATTGGTGGCCAGAAGGATGACGGCGGATAAGCCAATAAGCGCGCCACCCAACAGGGAGGCCAAAGGGGTAAATTCAGTCGGCATGATCGGTCCTCAGAGATGATATGGTGATCTTATTTACGGGGTTCAACTTAGATATGCAATGATCGGAATATGAATGGGTAAGGCGCAAACTGAGCGGCTTTTTCGCGCGCTCCCAATGCCCGCCTTAAACGCATACAATATGCAGTAATCGTCCATGGTAGCTGAGCTTAACCGCCGGTATGGCTCATGTGCCGCGACATCTTTCCACCCTCATTCTGACGAGAATAGTCGAAGTCATGGCCTTTGGGTTTACGCAAGATCGCGCGGTGAATGGCGTCAATCAGCGGACCGTCATCATCCGGAGAGGCGCGCAGGTGCTTGCGCAAATCCGCCTCATCCTCCTGACCCAGACACATAAACAACTGCCCCGTGCAGGTTAGGCGCACGCGGTTGCAGCTTTCGCAAAAGTTATGGGTCAAAGGCGTGATGAAGCCGATCCTCTGGCCGGTTTCCTCCAGCCGAACATAGCGCGCAGGACCACCGGTTTGGTCGGGCAGATCGATCAGCGTGAAATTCTCGCGGAGTTGGGCACGTAAATCCTCCAAGGACCAGTACTGGTCTAGGCGGTCCTCATTGCCCAGATCGCCCATGGGCATGACCTCGATAAAGGTCAGATCAAACCCGCGCACAGCGCACCAGCTTACCACATGCTCCAGCTCGTCATCATTGGTGCCTTTCAGGGCGACCATGTTGATCTTGATCTTGATCCCGGCCTCCGTGGCCGCGTCGATCCCGTCAAGCACTTGAGCCAAACGCCCCCAGCGGGTGATGTCGGCGAACTTTGCTTCATCAAGCGTATCAAGCGAAATATTCACCCGTTTCACACCGCAATCGGCCAGCGCTTGGGCATATTTGCGCAACTGGCTGCCATTGGTGGTCAGGGTCAACTCCTTCAATGCGCCCGAGGTCAAATGCCGCGACATGCCCTCAAAGAAGGTCATAATGCCCTTGCGTACCAAAGGCTCGCCGCCGGTGATCCGCAGTTTCTCAACACCTTGGTCAATGAAGGCGGAGCACATGCGGTCAAGTTCCTCCAGCGACAACAACTCCTTTTTTGGCAGGAATGTCATGTTCTCGGACATGCAATAGACACAGCGGAAATCACAACGATCGGTGACGGACACGCGCAAATACGTGATCGCGCGGGCAAACGGATCTATGAGTTTGGGCGTCGGTGTCATGGCTTTCCCCTGCATGGGGCTCAAGATACGCGTGATCAGCAGCGAAGCAAGGAGTGTTTTATGACAATGAGCGGCTCACAAAGGATTGAAGCGCGGGTGAATTTGGTTAATATGCCCAAAAAAGCCAGGGCAGAAAAGGCAAAGCTATGATCAAAACGGGTTCGTTTCGCAGTTTGAGAACTGCTGCTATTGTTGCTGTGCCGTTATTTCTTGCGAGTTGTTCGAATATTAGCTTGCCGTCTTTGACGCGCGATCAGACCATTGTGGCGCCAGCCATGCAGGTCTTGGCATTAGATTTCGAACGGACCAACTTTACCAAGACGTCGCGTGTGTCGGGGCGTTTGGCGCGCGAGCAGCGGGATTTGCACCTGTCGACTGCCACCAGTGGCCGGATGCGCAATGAAGCCATGGGCCCAATCCCGACCGAAGTTCGCGTGGAGATCGAGGAGCTGGTAACCAGCGGCAATCAAGTGCGGATGCGCGGGACTTTGGCGCTACGGGATCTTGGGCTTGGCACGATCATGGCCACCTTACCGGATTTTGAGGCCTCAGGCCCGATGCCGGTTGTGCCCGCCGGAACCGGCCCGCGGGGGCTGATCTTTCGCGGTGTCGAGGATGAAGTTATCGCCTGGTTAGAGACCCTCGAATGCGACACCGCCAGTCGGACCTGTGGCATTCCGGCACCTAAACCGGTTGAGACAGAAGAGACAGATATTGCTCTGACAGAGGACGGCGACATCGAGTTGGCCGCACTTGTCGGGCCGCGTCCACCTGGTCTGCGCAAAATTAATTCTGGTGGTATTGACCCCAATCAAGTCATGGCGGCGGCTGAGCCTGTGGTTCCCGATAGCCCAACAGAGGGCAATACGTTGATCGGGCGGACTGTGGCAGCACTTGGTCTTTTGGAACGGTCAGGCTTTTGGTTGCAAACGCCATTGGTCAGTGAGGAAAGCACCGGCTTTGTGGTCAATCCAGCCAATAACAAGCGTATTGCTGTGACGCTAATCCCCAAAGATGGCCCTGTGGGCGGCGGCTCGCAAATGTCGCTGGCGGCCATGACCGAGCTTGGCGCGGAAATCACCGACCTGATTAATGTTGAGGTTTACCGCTAACTCCTATGTCCAGCGGACTGAACCGAACGATCGAGGGGCCCGCCGATTGGGATACCCTCAGGCGGGGCTTTTCTTGGCCAGAGCTTGAGTATTTCAACATTGCCGACGCGGCCTGTGAGAAATGGGCCGCCGTTGCACCAGACAGGGTTGCTCTGATCCACCCGCGTGAAGGTGCCGCGACCAAAACTTACAGCTTTGGTGAACTGTCACGTCTGTCCGGTAAGTTTGCCTCGGTTTTGAAAAGCACCGGCTTTGGTCACGGGGATCGGCTTGGAGTGCTGCTTCCGCAAGCGCCCGAAACGGTTCTAGCGCATTTTGCGACCTACAAATTGGGTGGCATTGTCGTTCCGCTCTTCACGCTTTTTGGCGAGGACGGCCTGCGGTTCAGGTTGGAAAATTCCGGCGCCAAAGTGGTCGTCACCGACAGTGCCAACCTTCAAAAAGTTCTCAATATTGCCGCTGATTTACCCGAACTTGAGGATGTGTTTTGCATTGATGGTTCACCGGGCGCACGGGATTTTTGGGGGGCGGTTCTAGCACACCGAAATGATGTCGTGCCTGTGCAAACCAAGCCCGATACGCCAGCGCTCTTGGTCTATACATCCGGCACAACCGGTCCACCCAAAGGGGCGCTTCACGGCCACCGCGTCTTGCTGGGACATCTGCCGGGCGTAGAGACCCATCACGACTTCTTCCCGCAAGATGGCGATCTGATGTGGACCCCCGCCGATTGGGCGTGGATGGGCGGGCTGATGGACGCGCTATTGCCCGCGCTCTACCACGGGGTGCCGGTTTTGACCCATCGGCTGGCCCGGTTTGAGGCTGATGCCGCTTATGCTTTGATGATCGAGCACGGTGTGCGAAACGCGTTCTTGCCGCCAACGGCGCTGAAATTCCTGCGCCAGGTGCCGCCGCCTGAGACGCTCAATCTGCGCACGGTGGCCTCCGGCGGGGAGGCGCTGGGCGCCGAATTGTTTGAATGGGGCCGTACTCATCTGGGGCTGACCATTAACGAGTTTTACGGCTCCACGGAATGTAATCTGGTGCTTGGAAATTCTGCCAGCATCATGACACCCAAACCCGGATCGACCGGCAAAGCAGTGCCCGGCAAAGAGGTGGCCGTGATCGATTTTACCGGTCAGATACTTGGTCCCGGTGAAATTGGCGAGATCGCGGTCAAGCGCGGCGATCCGGCAATGTTTTTGGAATATTGGGGCCGACCGGGCAAGACTGCCGAGAAATTTGCAGGTGACTGGCTGCGCATGGGCGACGAGGGTTACATGGATGAGGAAGGATATTTCTTCTTCTCAGCGCGAACCGATGATGTGATCACCTCATCAGGATACCGGATTGGTCCTGTGGAGATCGAAGAATGCCTCTCCGGCCATGAGGCGGTAGCCATGGCCGCCGCGATCGGTGTGCCGGATGCGGAGCGCGGCGAAGTCGTAAAGGCTTTTGTGGTTCTGGCCGACGGTGCCAGCTTTGATGGTCTGGAGGCTGAACTGATCGGCCGTGTGCGGGACCGTATTTCACCTCATGTCGCGCCGAAAACTATTGTAGCGATCAAAGACTTGCCAATGACCGCAACTGGAAAGATCATGCGCAAGGACCTCAAGGAGCTTTGAAATGGATCTGGAACCTGTTGTTCTGTTCGCAGTAATTGGTGCGCTTGGGATTGGCTCCCAATGGCTGGCGTGGCGTCTGCAACTCCCCGCAATTGTTTTGATGTTGGGCGCGGGCCTGATTGCGGGCCCCGGTTTTGGTGTGATCAATCCCTCCCAAGCCTTTGGGGACCTGTTCACACCGGTGATCTCAATCGCGGTTGCGGTGATCCTGTTTGAGGGCGGGCTCACGCTGAATTTTCGCGAATTGCGCGAAACCGGCCAAGGGGTTCGACGGCTCTTTTTCTTTGGTGCCCCATTGGCGTGGCTGTTTTCCACAGCGGCGATTTACTATTTCGCGGGTCTGTCTTTTGAGGCGTCAATTGTCTTTGGCGGCATATTGATCGTCACCGGACCAACGGTCGTGACACCGCTTTTGCGCCAAGCGCGCCTATCCTCCAAGCCCGCAGGAATTCTGCGGTGGGAGGCGATTGTCAATGATCCCGTCGGGGCGCTGGCGGCGGTTTTGGCCTATGAGGTCATTTCCGCCCTGCGCGGAGCAGGCTCCATCGGAGAAGCGATTTGGCATCTTGTTTTGGGCATCTCAGTGGCGTTTGTGGCAGGATATGTCGGCGGGCGTCTGATTGCCTATTCGTTTAGAAACGGCCATGTGCCGGAATATATGAAAGTGCCGGTCCTGTTTGGAATGGTGCTTTTGGTGTACGCAGCCACCGACACGCTGCTTCATGAAAGCGGGCTTTTGGCCGTGACCGTGATGGGGATTGTGCTGGCAAATGCGCATTTGCCGTCCTTCTCTGAGCTGCGTCGGTTCAAGGAACATATCACGGTCATTTTGGTCTCTGGCGTCTTCATTATGCTCGCTGCCTCGTTGGAACGCTCCATGATCGCAGCCCTTGATCTGCGGGCTTTGGCCTTTGTGCTGGCGATCATGTTCGTGGCGCGTCCTTTGGCGGTGTGGCTGTCGCTGATCGGCACGGATCTAAGCAACGCGGAGAAGGGCATCATCGCATGGATTGGCCCGCGCGGCGTGGTGGCGGTTGCGGTCTCTGGCCTGTTTGGGGCCCGGCTGGTCGAGAAGGGGATCGAGGACGCAGCAATGCTCGCCCCTTTGGCCTTCGCGATTGTCGCGGCGACTGTCGTGGCGCATGGCTTTTCCATCGGGCCTTTGGCACGGCTCTGGGGTCTGACCTCGAAAAGCCCGCCCGGTGTGATGATCGTGGGATCGTCAGACTGGACCATCGATTTCGCGCGTGAGCTTAAAGAGGCGGGCGTGCCGGTACTGGTCTCGGACCGGAACTATTTCAGCCTGTGGCCTGCACGGGACGCCGGGATCGACGTCTTCCACGGCGAGATTTTGAGCGAAGCGGCAGAACATACCGTCGCTATGAGCCGTTTTGGCACGCTGATCACCGCCACCAATAATGACAGCTACAATGCTCTGATCTGTACGGATTTCGGGCCGGAATTCGGGCGGGGCAATGTCTTCCAAGTGGGCCGCCATGAAGCTGCAGAAAGCGCGCGCGATCTGCCCGTGACCTTGGGCGGTCGGACATTTGGTAACGGTAAAAGTTTCGAGAGTTTGGCCGCGCGTTTCCGCGATGGCTGGACGTTTGTTCGCACCAATCTGTCGGAAGAATATCCGCTGGAAAGGTACTTGTCGGAACGTGAAAATGTCGAAGTTATCGCCGTCATTCCCAAAACCGGGGCTCTGGAATTCGTGGCCGGTGGAGACATTCCGAAGACCAATCCGGGCGATGCGATCTTGGCTTTTGCCAAACGCGACAAGGAACCCAAAATACCGGCTGCAAAAGAGTAGGAGCGGATCTCACAAGATGTGATGCCCGCCCCTATGTCGTCGCAAGCGCTTGACTTACGCGTCCGCTTTGACCTTTTTCGCGGCCTTTTTGACCGTTGCTTTGGCGTCGTCAGCCGCGTCTTTCGCAGTTGATTTAAGATCGCCAGCGGCATCGCTTAAATCTTCGCCAACGGCATCAGCCTTCTCGGCAACATTATCCGCAGCTTCTAGAGCCGCCGCCTTCTTCTCATCCATCTTGGTTTTTCCAAAGGCAAAGGCACGCATGGCAAATGCGCCGATACCGCCGCCCAGCACCAGCCAGAACGCGCTGCTGTTCACACCAATGGCAGATACCAAGATCGAAGCCAGAAGCATCATGGCCGCAAAGCTGATGATCCCCATTTCGCTATCAGACAAAGACATCTTTTCGCGCAATGATGCGCCCGCGATTTTTTCAGCCGGACCAGTTCCAGCACCGAATATCAGTCCAGCTACAAAGCTAAAGAACATGTAGTTTCCCCCGTTTTACGGCCCCAATCGAGCCTCGGAGCTTTACATAGGGGGCTTTGGGGGCAGCTTTCAGGGGAAAGATTCGCAAGAATCGCCATAATTGTACATTTGTCGTAAGTCAGATGGGCTTACGGTTACTCCGAAAGAGGCCCGCATAGCTTCTGTGTGCAACACTGTCGCGGATGGGAGCAACCGCACCTTACAGGCGTAAATCGCTCAGATCGCGGGGCAGGAAGTTCTTCAAGTCGTAGACAATGTGATCGGTTTTCCCAAACCGGCGCGGATCAGCATCATTTTCCAAAAACCGGTCATGGGCCACTGCGTAAATGATCCCGTCATATGTGCCCGGCTGTGGCGTCTGTGTCAGCTCAATCGCGTATTCGTGCTGCGCCTCGTCGGGATCGGCCCAGGGGTCATGGACATCGACATTGACGCCGTACTCTTTCAGCTCGTCAATCACATCAACAACTTTGGTGTTGCGCAGATCGGGACAGTTTTCCTTAAATGTCAGTCCCATCACCAGCACCCGCGAGCCTTGAATCTGGATTTTGCGCTTGAGCATCGCCTTGATCAATTGACCAACCACATATTCGCCCATTCCGTCATTAAGACGACGGCCTGCAAGTATGATCTCCGGGTGATAGCCGATCGCCTCGGCCTTGTGGGTCAGATAATAGGGGTCCACACCGATACAATGCCCGCCCACCAAACCGGGACGGAACGGCAGGAAGTTCCATTTGGTGCCCGCAGCCTCCAACACGGCGTCGGTGTCGATGCCCATCTTGTTGAAGATAATGGCCAGCTCGTTGATCAAAGCAATGTTGAGATCGCGTTGAGTGTTTTCGATCACCTTGGCGGCTTCTGCCACTTTGAGTGAGGCCGCCTTATGCGTGCCCGCAGTGATGATCTGGTTGTAAAGCGCATCCACTTGCGTGGCGACCTCCGGGGTCGAGCCGGACGTCACCTTCTTGATATTGTGCAGCTTGTGGTGCGGATCACCGGGGTTCACCCGCTCTGGGCTGTAACCTACGAAAAAGCCCTCGTTGAAGGTCAGGCCCGAGAATTTCTCAAGCACGGGAATACACTCTTCTTCCGTGGCGCCGGGATAAACGGTGCTTTCATAAATCACCAGATCACCGGGTTTGAGGATCCCCCCCACAGTTTCGGAGGCCTTTTTGAGCGGTGTCAGATCCGGTTGTTTATGCACATCAATCGGGGAGGGCACCGTGACAATGAAGATGGTGCAATCTGCGATATCCGCCACATCGCTTGTATAGGACAGATTGGGGACCGATTTCAGCTCATCGGCGGTGATTTCAAGCGTGGCGTCATGGCCCGATTTCAGTTCCGCAATACGGTCTGATTTGATGTCAAAGCCTATAACGTCGCGTTTTTTGCCGAACTCAACCGCGAGCGGCAAGCCCACGTAGCCCAGACCAATGATCGCGATTTTTCCATCAACTGATTTAATCATTATGCACACTCAATTTGGATGAGGCCCACCCGGCCGATCTATATTCACGGCATATTGATTAAATAAGCGTTCGGGAAGCGGGCAAAAATCGGTGATGGACGGGGTGTTGCACAAAAGTGAGCGACGGGCGCCGCGATACGGCACCCGCGCGTGCGTACTTATCCAGCCACTGTTGCTATGGCCTTGGCAAGGCGGCCGATGATCTCTTGGCGCAGGCCTGCCACGTTGATGCGGCTGTCGCCGACCATGTAGATGCCAAACTCGTCGCGCAATCTCAGGACTTGCTCCGGTGTGAGGCCCAGCCGTGAGAACATGCCCCGGTGATCTGCAATAAAGTCAAACCGATCCGAGTTGGTCTCGCGGCGCAGCTCGTCAGCCAGTGAGGTGCGCAGGCCCAACATGCCTGTGCGCATGTCTTCCAGCTCATCGAGCCAGTCTTGGCGCAAACTGTCATTGGCCAGCACAAGTTGCACAACTTTGGCACCGTGATCGGGCGGGAAGGAATAGTTCAGCCGGTTCACAGCCGCCATCGCGCCCTTGGCCAGCGCGCGACCGGCCTCAGAGGTGCTGACTGCCATCATGACACCCACCCGGTCGCGGTAGACGCCAAAATTCTTGGAGCAAGAGGCGGCAATGAGCATCTCGTCCACATGTGCGGCCATATGGCGGACGCCGGCTGCGTCTTCATCCAGACCGTCGCCGAAGCCTTGATAGGCAATGTCGATCAACGGCAGCAGCTTATTGGCGCTGATGGTATCGGTCAGCGTCTTCCACTGATCAAGCGTCAGGTTGGCACCGGTTGGGTTGTGACAACACCCGTGCAACAAGATCACGTCACCGGGTTTGGCCTTGGAAAGTGTCGCCTGCATGGCGTCGAAATCCACGTTCAGCGTCTGAGGGTGTAGATAGGGATAGGTTTCCATGGCGATGCCCATGGATTTGGCGATGGCCGGGTGGTTGGGCCATGTGGGGTCGCTCATCCACAATGTCGCATCCGGGTTGCCCATCTGGATCATCTGGTAAAGCTGACGAATGGCACCTGTCCCGCCGGGGGTCTGGGCGCTTACAACATTGCCCGCAGGCACTGCATCACCCAAAACCAGCCCGCGCATGGCATCACAAAAGTCCAGATCGCCCATCAGGCCCACGTAAGACTTGCTGTCTTGCTCGCTCAGCAGCTTTCGCTCAGCGGCCTTTACAGAACGCATCACCGGCGTCTTACCGCTTGCATCCTTATAAACGCCAACGCCCAGATCGATCTTGTCCGTGCGGGTATCCGCTTTGAACAGGCCAATGAGTTCGATGATTTTATCAGGTGCTTGTGCGGGAAGATTTTCCAGCATGGGTTCTGTCCTTTTTCGGGGGACTATTTGGGAAACCGTGCGGGGTCCCAGTCCCGGGTTAAAACGCGTGAGAGTTGCTCTTGCGCATAGGGCTTAAAACCGTGTTTCTGATAAAGAGCAAGAGCTCTTGGGTGGTCGAGCGTGCAGGTGTTGAGCGTAACTCGCACAGTGCCGGGAATGTCCCAAGCCATATGAACGGCGGTTTGCAAAAGCCAGGTGCCCAGACCCAGACCCACCGCTTGCCCGACCAGACCAAAATAGGCGATGTCACAGCGGGCCATTTGGCGGTGATCGAGCATGAAAAACCCGTGCGGCCAACCGTTGCGCAGGAAGGTATAAAGCTGGACGTCCGGGGAGCCTACAAAGGCGGATAATTCAACCTCGGGCTGGTCATGGCGGTCTTGCCACTCATAGTCCCTTCCAACCGCGTCATAGAGCATCAGGAAATACCAATTGGGCGGATTTTCGGCATGGATCAGTGCGGATGGCACAGTGCCGGGCAAAGACGGGCGCGGGTAGCTGGGCCTCTCCTCCATTTCAAGATAGGTTACGGTGAAGTCGACCGTTTCGCCTGCCTTGCGGGGGGTCATGAGGTGGCAATGGCCAGATCGGGATAGGCGCCCCATTCCGTCCATGACCCATCATATAGCGCGTGTTTGCGGTGGCCGATCCGCTCCAGCGCCAGCGAGATGATCGCAGCCGTTACGCCCGAGCCGCATGTGGTGATAGCGGGCCGGTTGAGATCAACGCCTGCGGCTTTGAAGACGGCCTTGAGCTTATCGGGCGACTTCATGGTCATGTCATTGTTTAAAAGCGTGCGGTAATGGACGTTCTTCGCACCGGGCATGTGGCCGGATCGCAGACCGGGTCTGACCTCGGGCTCATTTCCTGAGAACCGCCCCGGCGCGCGGGCATCCAAAATCTCTGCGTCTTGCAACTTCACCGCGGCGGCCACTTGAGTGACGTCCTTGACCAATCCGGCGTTTCTGTGTGCGGTAAAGTGGCGGTCACGCAGGACGGGCGCGATATCCTCGGTCGGTCGCCCTTCTGCCTGCCATTTGGGTAGGCCGCCATCCAGCACGGCCACGTCGGTCTTGCCCATGAGCCGAAACAGCCACCACACGCGGGCCGCAGAGAATATCCCCGCCCCGTCATAGATCACCACACGGTGCCCGTCGCCGATCCCCATGGCGCGCATCCGGGATACGAACTTCTCCACCGGTGGGGCCATATGGGGCAACTCCGAGCGGCTGTCGGAAATCTCGTCAATGTCGAAAAACCGCGCGCCGGGAATGTGAGCCTGATCGTATTCCACACGCGGGTCGCGACCATCGCCGGGCAAGTACCAAGACGCATCCAAAATGCGCAGGTCTGGCGCTGACATATGGTCGGCCAGCCATTGAGTGGAAACGAGAAGCTGCGGATCACTTTCGGGCATCATTCACCATATTGTTGCGCATATTAAGCATGCTTGCACCTTTGCAGGATCACACCGCCTGCGTCCAGAGGGGCAGGTCATTTTTCACCTTTCCGGCGGAGGGTGTGCAAACGCGCAGGCGCGCAAGTGATGCACTGGTGTCACAAGCGCGAGCAAAGGCTTTCTACGCCAAATTCTAGTCATACTTGGGGGCTATCAGGTGGGTTCGGTTTTATGCGTAAGGTTGGGGTCACCATGTTCTCTCGTCGCGATTTGCTTGTAACGGCTGCGTCTTTTGCAGCCTCCACGAAGTTGGCATCAGCCAACACACCCAAGACCGGGTTTGACATTGATCCAAGCCTTTTGCCGCAACGGGTTGAGGTTCAAGAACAATTTGTGGCCGGTCAGATCATCGTCGTGCCTTCCCATCATCTGCTCTACTGGATTGACCAAAAGGGCTCCGCCATGCGCTACGGTGTTGGCGTCGGCAAAGCGGGTCTGGAATTCACAGGACAAGCGGTGATCCAACGCAAGGCGGAATGGCCAAGCTGGCGTCCGACCAATGAGATGATCGCCCGTGAGCCGCATAAATACGAGAAATTCAAAGACGGCGTTCCCGGCGGGCCAACAAATCCGTTGGGCGCGCGCGCGCTTTATCTCTATGAGAACGGCATCGATACCTATTTCCGCATTCATGGGACCACGCTGCCAAGCTCCATCGGGCGTTCTGTCTCCAACGGATGCATTCGGATGATCAATGACCATGTGATCGATCTTTATAACCGGGTGCCTGTGGGCACGGTTGTGTCGGTCATCTGAAGGCCTTTTTTGCAAGGGTTCTGACTGGATGCCAAGATCAAGTCTTGGCATGCCCTGACGTCCCGTGATCTGTACACCCCCCCCTTCGAAATTGTGTGTCGCTGCCACACATCACTTGCCCCTAACTTGGCTGCGGCATAGACAAGGATGACGCGCAACAAGGGGACCGACATGGGCGAGACTTTCGGAAAAGGCCACCACCTGCATCTGATCGATGGGTCCGCGTTCATTTTTCGCGCATATCACGCGCTGCCGCCTTTGACCCGCAAGTCTGACGGCCTGCCCATTGGGGCGGTCGCGGGGTTTTGCAACATGATTTACAAGATGGTTGAGGACAATAAATCCGGCGATGCGCCCACCCATGTGGCGGTGATTTTTGACAAGGGCTCCCACACGTTTCGCAACGATCTATACCCTGAATATAAGGCCAACCGGGACGCTATGCCGGAAGATTTGCGCCCGCAAATGCCGCTGACCCGTGAGGCTACCCGCGCGTTCAACATTGCGTGCATTGAGCAGGACGGCTTTGAGGCAGACGACATTATCGCCACCTATTCGTGCATGGCGCGCGATGCGGGCGGGCGGGTCACGATCATCTCGTCGGACAAGGATTTGATGCAGCTTGTGGGCGACGGGGTGGAGATGTTTGACGCCATGAAATCCAAGCGTATCGGTGTCGAAGAGGTCGAGGAAAAATTCGGCGTGGGCCCCGACCGGGTGATTGATATTCAGTCGCTTGCGGGGGATTCCGTGGACAATGTGCCCGGCGCACCCGGCATCGGGATCAAGACGGCGGCTTTGCTCATTCAGGAATACGGCGATCTTGATACGCTTTTGGCGCGGGCCGAAGAAATCAAGCAGCCTAAGCGTCGGGAAACATTGATAAATCACGCTGATCAAATCCGCATATCCCGCGATCTGGTCACACTTGATTGCGCCATGGATTTAGAGACGCCCATTGAGGCGTTTGAGATCAAAGAGCCTGTGACGGAGGACCTTCTGGCGTTTCTGGCGCAAATGGAATTTCGCACGCTGACCAACCGCGTGGCACAGAAGCTGGGCGTTGAGGCCCCGGAGGTGAAAGTCGAGGCGCCAGCGGTGGACGCACCGGGGTTTGACGCGGGGCTGACAGCCCAGATTGATCCCGCAAAATATGAGAAAGTCTCAGACGCCGCAGGCCTGCAAATTTGGATTGATCGTATCTATGAGCGCGGCTTTGTGGCGGTCGATACGGAGACGACCGGACTGGATGAAATGCGCGCCGATCTGGTGGGCATTTGTCTGTCAGTGGAACCCGGTGAGGCGTGCTATATTCCGCTCGCCCATGTGGAGGGCGAAGGCGACCTTCTGGGGGCGGCTTCACCGGCGCCCGGACAGATGCCCTTGGAGGCCGCTTTGGCCATGCTCAAGCCTGTTTTTGAGGACCCGTCGATCCTGAAAATCGGTCAAAACATGAAATATGACTACAAGATTTTCAAACGATATGATGTGGATATGGCCCCTATCGATGACACGATGTTGTTGTCTTATGCGCTTCACGGGGGCTTGCACAATCACGGAATGGACGGCCTTTCGGAGCGCTATGTGGGGCACAAGCCTATCTCTATCAAGTCGCTACTTGGCACCGGAAAATCCGCGATCACCTTTGACCGTGTGCCCGTGGATGAAGCGGTAAAATATGCCGCTGAGGACGCGGATTTAACCCTGCGATTTTGGAAGATGTTCAAGCCCAAATTGCACGCTGAACGGGTCACGACGGTCTATGAGACATTGGAGCGGCCGTTGGTGCCGGTGCTGGCGGACATGGAGATGCACGGCATAAAGGTGGACCGCGATCACCTGTCGCGCATGTCCAATAATTTCGCGCAAAAGATGGCCGGGCTTGAGGCGGAAATACACGAGCTTGCGGGCACGTCGTTCAATGTGGGAAGCCCCAAACAGCTGGGCGAAATTCTGTTTGACCAAATGGAGTTGCCCGGCGGCAAGAAGGGTAAAACCGGTGCTTATGCGACCGGTGTGGATGTGCTTCAGGATTTGGCCGCAGAAGGGCATGACCTGCCTGCGCGGGTGCTGGACTGGCGACAAATGTCGAAGTTGAAATCCACCTATACGGATGCGCTGCAGGAGCATATTCACCCCGATACCGGGCGGGTGCACACGTCCTATTCGATTGCCGGTGCGTCCACGGGCAGGCTGGCCTCCACGGACCCAAATTTGCAAAACATCCCGGTGCGCACAGAAGAAGGCCGGCGCATCCGCGAGGCCTTTGTGGCCGATCAGGGCAATGTGCTGGTGTCGCTGGATTATTCCCAGATCGAGCTGCGCATCTTGGCTCATATCGCGGATATTACCGAGCTAAAACAAGCGTTTGACGACGGTTTGGACATTCATGCCCTGACCGCCTCAGAGATGTTCAACGTGCCTTTGGAGGGCATGGATCCGATGATCCGGCGGCAAGCCAAAGCGATCAATTTCGGCGTGATTTACGGCATTTCCGGCTTTGGTCTGGCGCGCAATTTGCGCATCCCCCGGGCGGAGGCTCAGGGCTTCATTGACCGGTATTTCGAGCGTTTTCCGGGCATTCGAATGTTTATGGATGACACGGTGAAATTCGCCAAAGAACATGGCTATGTGGAGACGCTGTTCGGTCGAAAAATCCACACACCAGAGATCAATGCCAAGGGCCCTCACGCGGGTTTTTCCAAGCGTGCAGCGATCAATGCGCCCATTCAGGGATCGGCGGCAGACGTGATCCGGCGGGCCATGATCCGGGTGCCGGAGGCCATTGCGGGGCTGCCCGCCAAGATGCTGTTGCAGGTCCATGACGAGCTGTTGTTTGAGGTCGCTGAGGACGCGGTCGAGGAGACCATTGCGGTGGTCAAGGACGTCATGGAAGGCGCGGCCATGCCAGCGGTCAAAATCGACGTGCCTTTGACCGTGGATGCGGGCCAAGGGCCCAATTGGGCACAAGCTCATTAAAGCGGAACGCTCTAGGATTGCTGCAACTGCGAGAGAACGGTGCGGTTTGTTTTTGGGGGTGTCTGCGGCGGGCGTCCAAAAAAGCGTTTCGAATCAAACGTTAACCGGTGATTTTGGGCGGCATCAATTTGTATGACTTGTGTATGACTCCTGTATGACATCGATATGACAAATTGAGCGCTGGGGCGTGGTTAAGGCGGCGTTCGGTGAGGGTTTGGTAAGCTTGGTTAATGATGTGTGAAGGTGGAGGGGGTGTGGGTTAGTCGTTGGGGGCTGGCCTGTTGCTTCTTCCGGTTATGGATATTTGGGGAACATTGAAAGGGGTGAGGGGGGGCTTAGTCGTTAGGGGCTGGCCTGATGCTGCGACGGGATTTGGATATAGAGCGTTTCGGCACTGGTCGAAACGCCGGAGCGCTGCCTTTCGCTTTGCTCAAACGCGCTCGGCGTTACTTATTTTGATGGCAAAGCCGAGCCGCTCTAAGGAACATTGAAAGGTGAGGAGGCGGTGCCCCAGTCGCGGGGGTGGTGGCTTGGCGATAGGGAGTTTTGATGGCGCGGGGAAGGTGATGTCGCGGAACTTTGAAAGATGGGGAACATCAAGTTCGATCAAACAATCCCGATATCTTGGTCGCCCACCAATTGGGGGTAGGTTGTTCGCCTGATACTAGGTCAACTTTTTGAAGGAACGTCCACCAATGAGTGGGCAAATGATATAGATTGTTATACAGGAGACTGATCTCGCCATTATTTGATTTTCGGACCACAAAACCGGGTGGAGTATGCTCGCTGGGCTCATCGAATTTAAGCGTGAGTTCTGCATCGCCACCGCGACGGTCACGGTGGTTACCGTGTTTCGTTGTGTTAGCTACATCAACACAGAGGCCTTGGCTGGGTATCGTGGTCTTTAGCAAATTATCGAAGTATCGTTCCTCGGGTTTGTCATTCCTCATACGACATTGTTTTTTCCATTGAGCTAAAGACCAATTCTCCAACGAGGACGCGGAAATGCATGCGTTCAAGGCCGCATAGGCAAGTGGTTGTTTTTCATCTGGATAAGATCGCTGGATATCTCCGAAAACGTCAATATCCCAGTACATCTTTTCCCAAGCTGTGTGCACATCCTCAATTATGAGGGTGTGAACTATTGGTGGTTTTATGGGTTTATCAATTCTTTTGCTCATTACGCTGGTTCCTCAGTGAAGGCATTCAAAATCAAAATGTGATCGGACTTATGGCGCCCCAGAATTTCGGTGCCTTCGAACACATTCATGCACCTTTTTTGGAATCGGGGCGCGAACGGAAGATGGCCCCCAAAGCCATCCTTCGATCGTTTCCCGTTTCGCCCCTTAAAGTTTGTTGATCGGGACTTTGATATAGGTGGTGCCGTTATCATCGGCGGGTGGCATATGGCCTGCGCGCATGTTCACCTGAATGGACGGGATGATCAGTTTTGGCATGCCCAGCTGGGCGTCTCTGGTCTCGCG
>CAKZTM010000075.1 GCA_937920555.1 uncultured Paracoccaceae bacterium
GCTTTTTCAAAGCAGCACTGACCGGTGCTGTTCTCACATTCGGCACAGCGGCAACCGCAGCCGAATGCATCGCCCCTGCCAACCCCGGCGGCGGTTGGGACTTCACATGTCGCCAGATCGGCAAAATCATGTTTGACATCGGCGCTGTTGATAAGCCGGTTCAGGTGACCAACATGGCCGGTGCTGGCGGTGGTCTGGCCTACGGCCACGTGGTGAATGAGCGTAACGACGACCCGGACCTGATCGTGGCGGCCTCTTCCGCGACCTCCACGCGTCTGGCACAAAACGCCTATGCGGGCATGACAGCCGACCAAGTGCGCTTTGTGGGTGCCATCGGGGCTGATCCCGGCGTGATCGTTGTGGCGGCCGACAGCCCGTTCCAGTCGCTAAATGAGCTGGTGGACGCGATCAAGGCCGATCCGGGGTCCGTTGCCTTTGCAGGCGGCTCGGCAGTTGGCGGCTTTGACCACCTCAAGCCTCTGATGATCCTGCAACGCGCAGGCTTCACCGACATTACCAAAGTCAAATATATCGGTGTTGACGGCGGTGCGGATGCAATCACCCAAACCGTTGGCGGCTTTACGCAAGCCATGACCGGCGACATGTCCGAGATCGTGGGCTTCCTGAAAGCCGGCGAAGTGCGCGCACTGGCTGTGCTCACAGACGACCGCGTGCCCGGCTTTGACGATATCCCAACCGCCAAAGAGCAAGGCTATGACGTGGTGGCTGTGAATTGGCGCGGTCTTTACGTACCCCGTGGCATCTCGGACGAGAAATTTGACGAGTGGGCCGGCAAGCTCCAGATGGTTGCCGATAGCGACGAGTGGAAAGAGGCGATGGCCGCCAATGGTCTTGCGCCATTCACCAAAGTCGGCGGCGATTTCCAGTCCTATGTCGACGGGCTGGTGATGGAAATCAACACCATGTCCAAAGAACTTGGTGTGATCCAGTAAAATGGCATCCGACCGTATCTTCGGTCTGGTCATCCTGTTTGTGGCGCTCGGGTATATCGCGAGCGCCACGCAAATCCAGACAAGTTTCCTGAGCGATCCCGTGGGCCCCAAAGCCTTCCCGATGCTCATCGGAGCCGTCGCGGCCATCTCAGCCTTGGTGCTGATCTTTAAACCCGACCCCGATCCCAACTGGCCCGGCATCCGCACCTTTGGTGCCATCCTGATCGCGGTGATCGTGCTGGTTGGGTATGCCTACATGCTCAAACCCATGGGCTTCATCATTCCAACCGTCTTTGCCGCAGGCATCCTAAGCTACCAGATTTCGCCGCGCGCCATACCCGCCGCCATCACCGGAGCTGGGCTGTCTGTCGGCCTGTTTTTACTCTTCAAATTTGCACTTGGCCTTGGCCTTGTGGCCTTTCCAAAAGGACTGTTGGGTTAAATGGATATTCTCGCCAATCTGGCCCTTGGCTTTTCAATCGCCCTGTCGCCCTACACGCTGATGCTGGCTATTATCGGCTGCTTCATGGGCACGATCATTGGCGCACTGCCGGGGCTTGGCCCCTCCAACGGCGTGGCCATTTTGATCCCGCTCACCTTCACGCTCGGCCTTGATGCGACCTCTGCGCTGGTGTTGATGACGGCCGTCTATTACGGAGCCATGTATGGCGGGCGGATTTCCTCAATCCTTCTCAACATTCCCGGCGATGAGCCGGCACTGATGACCACGCTTGACGGCTACCCGATGGCCACACAGGGCCGCGCGGGCGACGCGCTCGTACTTTCTGGTGTGGCCTCTTTTGTTGGCGCGTTTCTGGCCACCGTCGGGCTGATGTTGCTGGCCCCAATGCTGGCCCGCGTCGCCTATCTGTTTGGCCCGGCAGAATATTTCGCCCTCTACCTTCTGGCCTTTTGCACCCTTGGCGGCATGGCCTCGAACAACCAAGCCAAATCAGCCATCGCGTCTTGCATTGGGCTGGGCATTGCGATGGTCGGGGTGGACAATTCATCAGGCATGCCGCGCCTGACGGGGGGCAATCTGCATCTGATGGACGGGATCGACTTTCTGGTGGCCATCGTTGGACTGTTTGCCATCGCCGAGGTGTTTTTCTTCATTGAAAGCCACGGCAAAGGCTCCTCCATCGGCGTCAAACTGGGCAAGGTGACAATCCCCTGGAAAGACATCGCCAGCACCAAATGGACCATGCTGCGCGCCTCTTTGGTAGGATTTGTGGCAGGTATTCTGCCCGGTGCCGGGGCCTCGCTAGGCTCATTTCTGGCCTATATGTCCGAAAAATCCATCGCAGGTGACAAGGGCGGATTTGGAACAGGCGTGCCCAAAGGCATCGCCGCACCCGAGGCCGGAAACAATGCCGCCGCCGGTGGGGCGCTTGTGCCCATGCTGACGCTGGGGGTGCCCGGATCGGGCACGACTGCCGTGCTTCTGGCGCTCTTAATGACGCTCAACATCACCCCCGGCCCCACGCTTTTCACCGACCGGCCCGAGGTGGTCTGGGGCCTGATCGCCTCGCTCCTGATTGCCAATGTGGTGCTTTTGTTGATGAACGTGCCCATGGTCAAAATCTTTGTGAAAGTCCTGATGGTGCCCGCCTGGGTGCTGTTGCCGGGGGTCACGATGATCTCGTTTGTGGGCATCTACTCTTTGTCAGGCAGCTATTTTGATCTGCTCTTGATGGTCGCGTTCGGCGTGCTGGGCTATGTGCTGCGCAAGCTCGATATCCCCACCGTACCGGTGATTTTGGGCATCCTTTTGGGGGGCAATATGGAGGACGCCTTGCGCCGCGCCATGGTTCTGTCCGATGGAGATGCGCTATATTTGTGGTCAACGCCCATATCCATTGGACTGTGGATCGCCGCCATCGCCGGTTTTGTGGCCCCGATGTTCCTGCGCGGGATGCTGAAAAAGCCGCAAGCTGTGACAGATTGAGCATGGGCTGCGCCCATGCCCGAGAAAGTGGCGCCCCCCTCCGGGGGGACGCATTTGCGCTGCCGCGCGGCGGATATTTTTAGAACATTGAAAGGACATCTCTGCCATGACCCGCGTTTTGATCCCGTCTGGCGCACTTGGCCTCAACTACGACAAAACGGCCCTTGAGCGTGGTCTGTGGATGAAGCCCGATATCATCGCCATTGATGGCGGCTCCACCGATAGTGGTCCGGCCTATTTGGGGGAGGGTGTGTCCAAATACGCCCGCGCTTCGACCAAGACCGAATGGAAAGGTCTGATGGAGGCGCGCGCCAAAGCCGGCGTCCCTTTGGTGATTGGCACGTCGGGCACCTGTGGGACCGATAGCATGGTCAACTGGATGTTTGAGATCACCGCAGAAATTGCCCGCGAGCTTGGCCAGAACATCAAGGTAGTGACCTTGAAGTCCTCGCAAGACCCCACCGCCACGGCAGAGGCATTCGGACGCATCACCCCCCTGCCCCAAGCCCCTGAGATTGATGCGCGAAGCGTGGCGGAATGCACAAATATCGTGGCCCTTGCAGGAGCCGAGCAGATCAATGCAGCCCTTCAGACCGGTGCGGATGTGATCATTGCAGGACGCACCACAGATACCGCAATCATCGCAGCCCTTCCCTTGTCCAATGGCGATCATGCCGGTGCCGCTTGGCATGGCGCCAAGATCGGCGAATGCGGGGCGTTATGTGCCAGCAACCCGCAATCGGGCGTGATTGTTGTGGATTTTGATGACACAGGCTTTACCGTCACGCCCTTGGCCGATGGGGCCAAAGCCACGCCGCATACGGTCTCGGCCCATATGCTTTACGAGAATTCGGATCCATTCATACTTGTGGAGCCGGGCGGACATCTGGACGTCACCGCCGCCCGTTACGTGGCGCTTGATGACACTTCGGTGCGCGTGACCGGATCGCGTTGGGTGCCATCGAAAAACTACACCGTGAAGCTCGAAGGGGCGCGCGTGGCGGGGTATCAAACGGTTCTGATGGCGCTGCTGCGCGACCGGCGATACGTGGAGAACGCGCAAGCGTGGGCCGATGATATTGAGACCAAATGCACTGCCAAGATCGCTGAGCGTTTGGGGGTGACCGACTACACATTGGAGCTGCGCCTGATCGGCCAATCGGCCAGTTTCGGCAATTTGGAAACTCGGCGCGATCCACCTCTGGAGATCGGGGTGATGGCCATAGCCACCGCCCCCACCCAAGCGCTGGCCGCAGATATTGCGAAAATGGTCGACCCCTATCTGTTGCACCATCCTTTGACCCAGAACGAAGAGCAGCCAACATTCGCCTTTCCGTTTTCACCCGCCGCAATCCCGCGCGGGGCGGTGTATGAGTTTTGTCTCAATCATGTGCTGGAGCTGGATCATCCAATGGATGCCTTTGCTATGGAGGTGCATGAACTTGGCTAATCTGGGACAAATCGCCCACAAGGTCCGTTCGAAAAACGCCGGGCCGTTTTGGCTCACGGTTGATATCTTTTGCGGGACGCAGGAGGCGTTCGCGCGGGTCGTAAACGGCCTGTCGACCGCGCGCGTGGCATCAACATTCGGCGCAGATGAGGCGGCGGTAAAACGGTTTGATATCGCCGACCTGAACGTGGTGAAATTCTCCTTGCCCCGACCCGAAGTGCAAGGATCACTGCGGGATCGCGACATGCACGGGGCCTCATGGGCGGCGCTTCTGGCGGAGGTCGAACTGCAATGACAACGCTCACCTTTCAAACCACCAAATCGGTGATCTCCCATGTTGGCGCCACCGCCCAGATCGGGACTATCATGGCCGGGCTGGGCTGCCGTCATGTGGCCTTTGTCACCGATCAAAGCATCCTTGATCTGGGACTGGCCGCGCAAGCTCTGGACGGCTTGGCACAGGCCGGTATCACTGTGTGGATTTGTGCCGACGTGGTGGCCGACCCGCCCGAGCCGATGATCCTGAGCGCGGTCAAAGCGGCAAGGGCGCAGAAGGTCGACGGGGTCGTCTCCGTCGGCGGCGGCTCATCGCTTGATACGGCCAAGCTGATCGCCATGCTTTTGGGCACAGACCAACCGCTGAGCGAAATGTACGGGGTCGGCCTTGTGCGCGGGGCCCGCCTGCCGCTTGTGCTGGCGCCAACAACGGCGGGCACAGGCTCGGAAGTTACGCCAATTGCGATTGTCACCACCGGCGCTCAAGAGAAAAAAGGCGTGGTCGCCCCGCAGCTTTTGCCCGATTGCGCGGTGCTAGATGCCACCCTGACCGTGGGGCTGCCCGCCGCGATCACAGCGGCCACCGGGATTGATGCGATGGTCCATGCGATCGAGGCCTTCACCTCCAAAAGGCTCAAAAACGTGGTCTCCGACTGTTTGGCAAAACAGGCATTGGCGCTGTTGGGCGCAAATATCAAAACCGCCTGCTCAGAGCCCGGCAACCTTGCCGCGCGCAGCGACATGCTGCTGGGGTCCATGCTGGCGGGCATGGCCTTTACCAACGCGCCCGTGGCAGCCGTTCATGCGCTGGCTTATCCCTTGGGCGGACATTTCCATGTGCCCCACGGGCTGTCCAACGCGCTGGTGCTGCCCCATGTGATGGAGTTCAACATGCCTAAGGCCGCAGCCCTCTACGCGGAACTGGCCCCCATCGTCTTCCCGCATTTGGCAGGCTCTGCTGATCCGGCGGCGGATATGGTCAAGGCTTTTGCGACGCTGGGACCAGAACTTGGGATGCAATCAAGGCTGCGCGATGTGGGGGTCGGCCATAACCACCTGCCCAAATTGGCCGAGGACGCGATGAAACAAGAGCGGCTGCTGATCAACAACCCAAGGGACATGACATATGAGGCCGCATTGGCAATCTATGAAGCGGCCTTGTGAAAGGGCCGCTTCAGGCAACGGAGCCGCAGTTTAACGCGAGCCTCTAAAGCTGCGCACCGCCGCACCCGGTCGATACACGCACGCAGCAAGCGAAGCTGCCCCGATCATAAACTATACCGCACCAACCGGGCCACAAAGCCAACCCGCCTGCGCCGGCTGGCACCCATGAACGTGAAGCTCACCGGAACGCGACAATCGCAACGCGTCCCGATGCTTCAAGGGCACTCTTGCATGTCGCCCATAATCGCCATTTAGAACGCTGGGAGCTTTGGCAATAACCTGCAATCGCTGCACAGGTGACAGCAAACTCATGGAGCGGCGCCCCGGATAAAAACTTTCGACAGCCAGACCATTGGCGAAGATAACCTCGTGCCGATGAAACAAGACCGTGTGATAGGTCACCGCACGCTTGCCTTTCATCTGCCGCGCACCACTCACCCCTGCAAGGCTTTTGGCCGCAGCCAAACACTCACCGTCCGGCGTCGCACATAACACCCGATGTTGTGGTGAAACAATCAGATCGCGCGCAGGAAGCCCGGGCCCGAAACAACCTGTCTTGAACTCGAACGGCTTTTGGGTTTCCGGCGAATTTGGAAATGTCAGCGTGCGAACCCCAACCCAAGTAATCGGTTGAGGCCCATTGTCCAGCGTCGTCACAAGATCACCGACACGCAAATCCTGCACCAACCGCTCACCGCTGGGCGTGTCGATCCGCGAACCCGGCGCAAAGCACACGAATTCAGCATTATCATAGTTGGATTGGAAGATTCCACCGATATCATCGTTGGACACGCTGACGATATCGATGCTCTCGATCGCTTTGGCAGCAAGCGCCGTATGAGTGTCCCCCATCAAAATGAACACATCGCCATTGGTCATTTGAACGACGTTAAGAAGAACGTTCGACGCTGAGGTACCGTCTGTGTAGGTCACCGTACTGGTGAAATAAACAACACTGTCCAGATCCGTGACCTGCGGCCCCGCCCCAGTGTCATAACTCCAGGTATCCGCTGTCGAGACACTGTCCTCGAAAAGGATATTGTCGCTGCTATCAGTGGTAACCGATGTAATGTGACCCGCAAGTTTATCCCCAGGACCACCATGGGTGCCCAGAAGCGACGCCTCGGACTCCGTTGTCGAATTGCTTTCGTCGGTATCAATATCCGCGAAATTGCCCAAAAAGATCGTCGAAAATATTACGTTATTAGCCATAACACCAGCTTTTCGAAGTTGCTCACTGTAGATGTACGCAACAAATGCGTTCAAAAAATGTATATTTAACAGCAAAGAAATGGCATACTTGAATAAGAACTGAAAGTTTTTAAATATACTTATAAAATTGAATTTAATTTAAAGTTTTAATTTCTAGACTCCACCACCTTTTGAATGGCCAAACCTCATCGCCGACATCGCCCATGAACGCCAGCACCAGGCTGCCAATCACATGTTGCGCATAGGCATCCGTTTAAGTTGTAAAATCAGGAAGATTTAGCGGCGGGCTCTGGGGTGAGCGTTGGTGTAAATATCCATCAGACGCGCCTCATTCAGACCCGTGTAAATCTGCGTGCTTGAGAGCGACGCATGCCCCAAAAGCTCCTGAATGGTGCGCAAATCACCGCCCGCCTCCAACAGATGGGTGGCAAAGGAATGGCGTAGCGCATGCGGGGTGGCCGTATGGGGCAAACCCAGTTTAAGACGCAGATTTTCCATGGCTTTTTGGATGATGCGCGGGTTGAGCGCACCGCCGCGCGCGCCCAAAAAGAGCGGCCCGTCACCTGTCAGATCATAGGGGCACTGCGCCCGGTAGGCCTCGACAGCCTCCGCTGCAACCGGCAAAACCGGAACCAACCGCTCCTTGTCGCCCTTGCCTAAAACCTTCAACATGTCGCCCAAAGGCGCGTCCTTTTGGGTCAGAGACAGACTTTCAGAAATGCGCAAACCGCAACCATATAACAATGTCAGCACCGCGCAATCGCGGCTCTCGATCCAACCCGAACTGGTGTTTGCGATCAACGCCTTGGCCGCTTGCGGGGCCACGGGCCTGGGCAGACGCTCTTTGGTTTTGGGGCCTCGAATGGCCGACACCGCCGCCGAGGTCACCTCATGGGTCTCCCCCAACCAGCGGTAAAATGCTTTGACTGCCGATAACCGTCTGGCCAGCGATCTGGCACCCAGACCGTCCTTGCGCTCTCGGGCCATCCACGCCCGCATATCCGTGACAGTGATGCGCGCCAGCGGCCCCAAACCGGCCTCCCCGCCCCAGTGATCGCTCAGAAAGCCCAAGAAAGAGGCGACGTCACAGCGGTAGGCGTCAATGGTCAGCGGGCTGGCGTTGCGGATCGATCCCAAATGGACCAGCCACGCCTCCATAGCATGCAATCCGGCCGCAGAGCCGGTGATCGGTTGGGCTACTCTGCCAGCCATCTTTGCATGGCCAACCCAAAGGCAGCTCCGAGGAATGACAGCAGATCCGTGCCCTGCTCAGAGTGGAACCGGGACGCATCCCGCGAGCCAAAGATCAACAGACCCGGCAGGCGCCCCGCGCCCAAATCCAGCTTCAAGATCGCCTCCGACATGATCGTGGAGGCCTGATTGCGGTAAATCAAACTGCCCGCACGAGTGGCCCGGCGCAAGATCACGCGGTTGGTCTCCGTCTCACCATTTTCTCCGCAATAGGCTGCTGAGCCGCCCTTGGGCAATCCCAGAACCGTGCGGTGCAATGCGCCCTCGGGGCCAAGGGCCTGACCGGCACGAACCCCGTCCCCCTCAAAACACAGCTTGATCGCATCAAGGGTCATGATACCGGGCAAATCTACCGCCACCGCACGCAGAAAATCCTCAAAGGTCGAGGGCGCCAAAACCGTCAAAACGGCACGGTGAATTTGGTGGGTGCCGGCCAAGTTCTCGTAGGCTGCCGCCACAACATCGCGGTGGGTGACCTCAAGCTGATCTAACTTGCCCTCAAGTCGCTCAATCAATGCACCGCGCAAATCAACCACGTTGCGACCCATATCCGCATTGGCTCCAATCAAAGCCTTGATCATGTCGCGGTCATCCAAAACCATGCTCGGATCAGCTAGAATAGACCGTCGTACTACATCTTTTACCACAACTTACCGCCTTTACCCTCGTTGATCTTTTCTGACTTTATGATTGAAAAACAGTCACAAGCGCATCCCTTCTCACGTAATTCTGTCCTGATTTGGGCCAAGTGTGCCCTCTTTGCCGCGATAGAGTTGTAAAATAACGACGCCATTGGCTCTTGAACTGATCGTAAAGAACACTTCTAAACCGCAATATGACCGGCCCAGCCTCATCACCAGACACGCCCGTTTTCTTCGCCGAAGGTGCACGGGTGGCGGTCTTGACCACACAACCGCTCGACCGGGCGCTTGACTATAAAGCGCCGGAAGGGGGCGTGCGCCTGGGGGCCTTCGTCGAGGTGCCCCTTGGGCCGCGCAAAGTGCTTGGCGTGGTCTGGGGCGCAGGCGATGGCAGCTTTGATCTGGCCAAACTGCGCGCTATCATCCGCGTCTTTGACATGGCGCCCATGACCACCGCCATGCGCCAGTTCTTGAGCCGTGCGGCCGATTATACCATCACGCCCATGCCCGCGATGCTGCGACTGGCCACCCGCCTGCCGGGGCTCGGGGATGATCCGCGCATGCGCAAAATCCTGCGACTGTCGGACCGGGCGCCTGACCGCATGACCCCCGCCCGCACCCGTGTGATTGCGGTGCTCGAAGAACATGGCGGCGGCGGTTTCACCCCGTCCGAACTTGCAGGCATGGCGGGTGTGACCACCTCCGTGATCAAGGGGCTGATCAAGCAAGGCGTGCTGATTGAGCAAGCCACCCCCCATGATGCCCCCTATGAGCCGCTAAATCCCGATCTGCCCGGCAAGACCCTGTCTGACGATCAAACCGCCGCGGCCAACACCCTGCGCATGGCCTGCCAAGGCCGCGGTTACGCCACCACCCTGCTCAAAGGTGTGACCGGATCGGGCAAAACCGAAGTCTATCTTGAGGCGGTCGCCGAAACGCTCACGCAGGGCCGACAAGCGCTCGTGCTTTTGCCCGAGATTGCGCTGACCGTAGAGTTCCTGTCGCGGGTCCAAGCCCGCTTTGGCGCGCAACCGGCCGAATGGCATTCAGGGGTCAGCCAAGTGGAGCGCAGACGCGCCTGGAAAGCCATATCCGTCGGTCAGGCGCAACTGGTCGTCGGCGCACGCTCGGCGCTGTTTCTGCCCTTCCAAGACCTTGGGCTGATTGTGGTCGATGAGGAACATGACGGCTCCTATAAGCAAGAGGACGGCACGCTCTACCACGCCCGCGACATGGCCGTGCTGCGCGCCTCGATCACCAAGGCGCAAGTGATCCTCGCCACCGCGACCCCGTCACTTGAAACATGGGCCAATGCCCAGGCCGGGAAATACACCCGCCTCAACCTCAATGAACGCTTCGGAACCGCACTGCTGCCCGACATGACGACCACCGACCTGCGCGAGGCCCCGCCACCGCGCAATCACTGGATCTCGGAGCGGTTGGCGGGCGAAGTGCAAACCCGCCTTGATGCGGGCGAGCAGTCGCTTCTGTTCCTCAACCGCCGTGGCTATGCACCGCTGACCCAGTGCCGGAAATGCGGCGAACAGGTCGGCTGCCCCGATTGCGATGCCAGCATGGTCGAACACAGGTTTCTGGCCCGGCTTGTCTGCCACCAATGCGGCTTTTCCCGCGCTCTTCCCGAGACTTGCCCAAAATGCGAAACCGAGGGCAGTCTCAACGCCATTGGCCCCGGCGTGGAGCGCTTGGCCGAGGAAGCCAGCGCCCGCTTTCCAGACGCAAAAATTGCGATCCTGTCATCCGATCTGGCCGACACGGCGCGCAAACTCAAAGAGCGGATCGACCTGATCGCCTCAGGGGCCGCCGACATCATCATCGGCACCCAAATGGTGGCCAAGGGCCATAACTTCCCGCTGCTCACACTTGTGGGCGTGATTGATGCGGATCTGGGTCTTCAGGGCGGCGATCTGAGGGCGGCGGAGAAATCCTTCCAACTGATCCGCCAGGTGGCAGGACGCGCGGGGCGCGCTGACAAACCGGGACTTGCGCTGTTGCAAACCTATCAGCCCGATCACGCGGTGATCCAAGCCATTGTGTCTGGCGACGAGGAGGATTTCTGGCGCGCCGAGGCCCGCGCCCGCCAAGATGCAGGCGCCCCCCCTTACGGTCGCATGGCCGGGATCGTGATCTCCGGGCCTGATGAGGCGGTGGTCTATGATCTGGCCGGTGCTATGGCCCGCAAATCCGCCCCGATCTCCCAATCGGGCGCACAGCTTTTCGGACCAGCCGCGGCACCCATTGCCCGCATTCGCGGCCGCCACCGGGTCAGACTGTTGATCAAAGGCCCCAAAAGCACGCCGCTGCAACCGGCCATTCGCACGTGGATGAGCCAATTTAGATCACCTGCGAATGTCAGGGTCACAATCGACATCGACCCGCAGAGCTTTTTCTGACGCCTACGCCTAGCCGCACTCATCCCCCGACACAGACCTGCCAAAGCCGCTTCTCCAAAAATTGGTTAACTTCCAGCGCTACTCCGCTAGCGCAGTAGTGTTACACTCTCAAACAATAACAACGGCTTAAAGACCAATCAAAATCGTTAACACTGGGCCGAACATCACCGCATCCGGTAGCGGTTCCTGAGCGCCAAAAACAGGAAGAACAACAAGATCGGCCCAAGAAAAACCGAACCCCCGCCCCGATCCCAAATGGAATCTCAAGGGTCGTTGCGACGTTTTCCGCTATCTCAGTTTCATCAGTTCTTCTCTGAAGGCCTCCGTTGGCGTTCTCCATCCCAGACACTTTCTTGGGGTGCCGTTCAAGCGCTCTCAAATCGACTTCATATCTCGATTTGAGAGCGCGGCCAAAGGCGCATCGCGTGGAAGATATCGCCGCGCGCGCTTGTTTAGGTTCTCAACCGATCCCCTTTGCCACGGTGCCTGCGGATCACAGAAACACGCCGCTGTGCCAATTCCAGGCTTCAACTTGCGCCAGTTCCTGAACTCAATCCCACGGTCAAAGGTGATAGATTTGCGCGCCGGTTGGGGCAGAGGCTCCATCACGCCCATGAGGCGGTTCATCAGATGCGTTGTGCCGCGGTCGTTGTTGCGGAACAGGACGGCAAAGCGGGTTTTACGCATTCTCTGGTCTCCTCGTTCAGTTGAACATTAAGGAAACACAACTAACCTTCAAATGGCCCAATTTCCCGGGGGGCAGGTCAAATGGCCATTCCCCCAAAACCCGCCGCACGCACTGCGCAGGGTGATTTCGGCGTCTACCTTTCAATCACCCACATCTTCACTCTAAGTTCACAATTATTGCCGAACCCCTAACCAAATAGACCAATTTATCCAAGTATTTGAATGACTTATAGCTTGCTTTTCGTGCCCAGAAATGATTATTAGACCTCGACGCGGAGAACCGCATCAAAGATTTCCAACCACATAGAGTTTCGTGCGATCCGCTTTGACAGCGATGCATGGGAGCGTCGTCCGGGCTTGGTGGGCCGGACAAGTGGGGTTGCGGGGAATTCTTGGTGCGGAATTCCCCGCAATAATTTTACGCCATCAGCATCAACACCAATCCCATGATCGTCGCACCAATGACCGCATAGCCGCTATCAATCAAAGTCAGCTTAAATGGCCGGTTCGAAAACCCGTAATTCGTGACAATCCAAGGCGTGGCAATAAACGCGCCCAGACCAAAACCACTCACCATGCCTTCCCAAAGCGTAACTATCGCCGATTGTGCAAAAATGTGCCGCATCATTCCGGCCACAACAATCGCCGACACAAACGAGATAATGTAAGGCTTCGGGTCGGCGCGGTTGACCTCCGCCTCGGTAATACCAGCGGCCGCCATCCACGGCTTGGCCAGGATCATGTACCACACAGCACCAAAAGCATAACTGGCAATTGCCGCCACAATAACTGCTAATACGCCCATAACACATCCTCCTTGCTTTATGCAGCAGCACAGCGATGCGCCGCCGCAAACATCAAGCGCCTGCGGGATACCCTCCCAAAGCGCACACCACCGCCCATTCCTGCGCAGTCACAGGCTGCACCGACAAGCGCATGTTGTTGACAAGAACCATGTCTTTGAGACGCCCGTCGGCCTTGCACATCTCCAAGGTCACAGGCTCGGCCAAAGGACCGACCGCCTTGATGTCCACACACTCCCACCTGTGATCATCGGTGGAACTGTCGGGATGGGCCAACGCGCACACCTCAACCACGCCCACAATGCGCTTTTCATCGACTGAATGGTAGAAAAAGCCCAGATCACCCAGCGCCATGTTGCGCATGTGGTTGCGCGCCTGATAGTTGCGCACACCGTCCCATTCCTCCCCGGCCTGCCCCTTGGCGACCTGATCCTCCCAGGACCAGTTATTGGGTTCGGATTTGAATAACCAATATTGCATCGCGTGCCCTCCCTGAGACCTCTATTCTGCGCGAAGCGGGCGAGATAGCAAATCTTTCATAGCCGCACGGACCGTCCAAGACCCCGCCAACACCTGCGAGACCGCCTGCGCAATGGGCATTTGAACCCCGTGACGGGCGGCCAAGGCGACCGTGGCTTGGGCCGTCGCAATCCCTTCGGTGGTTTGGGCCTGCACGACGCCACCACGTCCCAACGCCAGACCACAGGCAAAGTTGCGCGACTTTTCCGACGCACAGGTCAGCATCAGATCTCCAAAGCCCGACAGGCCCGACAAGGTGTGATCCTGACCGCCCATGGCCAGCGCCAGCCGCCGCATCTCTGCAAAGCCGCGAGTGACGATGGAGGCGCGCGCGCTTTCCCCAAGACCCGCCCCAATGGCGATGCCCGCGGCAATGGCAATCACATTTTTCAAGGCACCGCCAAGCTGGGCACCAATCATGTCATCGCTGCGGTAAAGCCTGAGCGCCGGGCGCGACAGCAGGTTTTGCAAGACCTCCAAATCTTGCGTTTCAGAGGCAAGCGTCAGCGCCGTGGGCAGTCCCGATGCGATCTCGGAGGCAAAACCGGGCCCGGTCAGCACAGCCATCTGCCGCCCCTTGGGCAACAACTCCGATTGCAACTCCAGCGTATCCAGCGCCACACCCTTGGCACATAACACCAGCGGCACATCGGGCAATTGCTCCAAATGATGGGCCAAAAAATCAGCCGTGTGCTGGGCTGGCAGCACCAATAACACCGCCCGCGCCGTTCCAAGATCGCGCAAATCGCCCGTTGCTAAGACCGGCTCAGGCATCACTACACCGGGCAACTTGGCCGAATTGGCCCGCGAGCTGTTCACAGCCTGCGCACCGCGCCGCATCCAAAGCCGCACATCCGTACCGTCAGAGGCCAAAACAACCGCAAGGGCTGTTCCAAACGCACCGCCACCAATCACCCCGATCATGCCTTCGCACCCTTTTTGCCAGAACCGATCATTGGTGCGGCCCGGTGGTCCAACGGCCAGCGCGGACGGGCCACAAACCCCGGATCACTTACATGACCGGCGGCCAAAGCCTCCAACCCTGCCCAGGCAATCATCGCACCATTATCTGTGCACAGCTTGAGCGGTGGCGACACAAGCGTGGTGCCAGCGGCCCCGGCAATATCCTCCAAAGCCGCACGAATTGACCCATTTGCAGCAACCCCACCCGCAACCGCAAAAGCGCTCACGGGACCGGCTGCGGCAAGCGCGCGGCGCGACTTCTCGGCCAAAACCTCCACGACCGCACGCTGAAACCCGGCGCAAAGATCCGCGCGGTCAGCCCGGTGCAACCCACCCTCAGGGGTCACCAAAGCGTCGCGCTGCCGTTTGAGCGCCGTCTTCAATCCCGAAAATGACATGTCGCACCCGTCCCGGTCCAATAGCGGTCGCGGCAAGGAAAACCGCGCCGGATCGCCCGACACCGCTTCCGCCTCCACCAAGGGTCCACCGGGATATCCCAACCCCAAAAGTTTGGCGGTTTTGTCAAAAGCCTCGCCGGGGGCATCATCAATGGTGCCGCCAAGACGGGTGAACCTGTCCCAATCCTCCACCCGCAAAAACTGGCAATGCCCGCCGGACACCAACAACAGCAAATATGGAAACGCCACAGCATCGGTTAAACGCGGGGTCAAAGCATGCCCGGCCAAATGGTTCACCGCCAAAAGCGGCTTGCCCGTGCCCGCCGCCAAGCCTTTGGCACACATCACCCCGGACAAGACCCCGCCGATAAGCCCCGGACCGGCCGTGACCGCAATAGCGTCCACATCCGCCAGACCAAGCCCGGCCTCGCGCAGCGCCGCCTCAACCGCCAAATCAAGTTTCTCCGCATGGGCGCGTGCGGCAATCTCGGGGACGACACCACCAAAGGCACCGTGGAGCTGGGATTGATCCCAAACCACATTGCTCAAAATCTCGCCCACACGCCCCGGCTGGCCGCGCACAACCCCCGCCGCCGTGTCATCACAGCTGCTCTCAATCCCCAAAACTGTCAAAATATCGGTCATCACACCATCGGATTGCGCGTCATTCCAAAGGCAGGTAACACCAAGCCCATGAGCACGCAATCGTATGACGCCTCCCACCGGTTTACCATTGGCACCCGTGGATCGCCTTTGGCCTTGGCACAGGCGGAAGAAACCCGCGCCCGGCTGATGGACGTGCACGCACTAAGCGCCGACGCCTTCGCCATCAAGGTGATCAAAACCACCGGCGATATGGTGCAAAACCGACCGCTCTCAGAAATTGGCGGCAAGGGCCTGTTCACCAAAGAGATCGAGCAAGAAT
Source organism: uncultured Paracoccaceae bacterium (assembly GCA_937920555.1). Classification (GTDB taxonomy): domain Bacteria; phylum Pseudomonadota; class Alphaproteobacteria; order Rhodobacterales; family Rhodobacteraceae; genus CAKZTM01. The sequence goes on from CAKZTM010000075.1 coordinate 15,602, forward strand.
TGCTCGCAGGCACCATCCATATCGCCGTACACTCCATGAAAGACGTGCCCACAGTGCTGCCGGACGGGCTCTTTATCTCAACCGTCCTCCCCCGCGAGACCGTGTGCGACGCCTTCATCTCAAAAGATTTTTCCAGCATCCAAGACCTGCCCAAAGGGGCGCGGTTCGGCTCGTCATCACTGCGCAGGCGCGCCCAATTGCTGGCCCTGCGCCCGGATCTGGAAATGGTGGAGTTTCGCGGAAATGTGCAAACCCGCCTGCGCAAGCTGGACAAGGACGTGGCCAAAGCCACCCTCTTGGCCCGCGCAGGCTTGCGCCGTTTGGGCCTGTCCGACTTGGGCCAAGACGTGCCCGAAACCGTGCTGCTGCCCGCAATCGCGCAAGGGGCAATCGGCATTGAACAACGACGCGGCGATGCAGCCACCAGTGCCATGCTCGCCCCCATCCACGACGCGCAGACCGAAACCCGGATCACCGCCGAGCGCGCGTTTTTGAAGATGCTCGATGGATCGTGCCGCACTCCCATTGCCGGGCTTGCCCGCCTGAACGACGGCGTGTTGCAGTTTTCCGGCGAGGTTTTGCGCCCCGACGGCAGCGAAGTCGTGAAAACCAGTCGCACGGGCCTGCCCGGCGATGCCGAAACAATGGGAACCGATGCGGCACGGGAACTGATCTCCCGTGGAGCATCCAGCTTTTTTTGAGACAATGCGCCAATCTATCATCATAACCCGCCCGCTCGCCCAATCGCAGGAATTCGCCAAAACCCTCGAGACAAGACTGCCGGGCAAATTCCTGTCCGTGATCTCGCCGCTGTTGGAAATCAGACCAGAGCCGGGCTCGGTGGACACATCCGGGGCACAAGCGCTGATGTTCAGCTCGCGAAACGGCGTGCGGGAATTTGCCCGACGATCCAGCGACCGCAGCCTGCCCGCCTTATGCGTCGGCGATGGCACGGCACATGAGGCCTCCGAAGTGGGCTTCGCGGCAATGTCGGCGCAAGGCGATGTCTCTGCACTGGCGGCACTGGCCGTGGACTCCTACCTGCCCGATTTCGGCTTCATGCTGCATTTTCGCGGGGCGGAAAGCCGCGGCGATCTGGTGGGCTCGCTTCTGGGCGAAGGCATTCCGGCCGAGGAACGCATCATCTACGACCAATTCCCGCTTTATCTGACGACACAGGCAAAAGAGGCGATTGACGGGCAACAGGCCGTGGCGCTGGCCTTCTCCCCGCGCAGCGCCAACTTGCTGGCCGATGAAATTCGCGACCTGAACACCAGCGGCGTGTCCATCGTAGCCATCAGCCTGAACGCAGCCGCCCCGTTTGAAGGGCTGACCATCGCCCAAGCCTATGCGGCACCGGTGCCGAATTCTGAGGCAATTCTCCAGGTTTTAAGAAATTTCTAGGTAGAATTACCTAGGGGGTGCGGGGGAATCATTGTGACCCTTTCCCCCTTAAACTAGGATAGAGACACAGTTATTGTTTTGCGAATCCCCAAGGTTTGGGGCGCAACGTCTTGGGGGACATCATATGGCCGACGCCAAATCCGATACTGATGGGATGGACAATATTTCCGCTACAGACACGACAACTGAAAGTGTCGCGGACCAGTCATCAAATCATCTCATGGATGAAAATCACAGCCCGATTGAAGAGTATGACGACCTCAACAATCAGCCCGTGGACGATGTTTACGACGACCACGACGAACGCCACACCTCTATGTCATCGCGCATATTGACGTGGTTAGTGCTGCTGATTGCAGGTGCTGGTGCCGCACTCTGGGGCGGGCCGAAACTGGCCCCGCAACTGCCAGAATGGGCCGCACCGGCCGCAAAATTCCTGACCCCTGGAGGCGACGCTGCCATCCGCGAAGTGTCGGACCTGCGCACCGAGGTGACCGACCGGCTGGCCCAAGCACCCAGTGCTGATGAACTTGCCGCCATGGTCCAGACGGAGGCCACAACCTTGGTTGAAACCGAAGTGTCGGGCCTGCAAACGCAGCTCGAACAGCGCTTGTCGGAGCTGGAGGCACAAGTGGCCGCCCCTGACACAACCAATTTCGATGCACGTCTCTCCACCATAGAAACACAAGTGGAAGGGATGTCCGCAGAACTGGCCTCCTTGTCCACATCCATCAACGACAGCCTGTCGCAAGGTGGCACGATATCCGAAGAAGCGCTTGCCGACATCACCTCCAAATCCGCCGAAATCGACGGGTTGCGGGCCCAAGTCGGTGACATCTCTGGCCAGTTGGGCACATTGACCCAACGTGTCGTGGACGCCGAAGCGCAGGCCCAAACCCGCGTCGAAGAAGCCACAGCCGCCGCCGCAATGGCGGAGGAAAAAGCCGCGGAAATCGCCGCCAATACGGCCCGTAAGGAAACCCTAGAAGCGCTCAGCGAAGTGGCACACACCGGTGCCCCCTTTGCCGCAGAACTGCAAGCCTTTGCCGATGCAACCGACGCCGAACTGCCCGCATCCATTGCCGGCAGTGCCGAGACCGGGGTGCGGTCCGTGGCCAGCCTAAGGTCGGAATTCGCGGTACTGTCTCACGAAGCCATCCGTGTCTCGATCACCGCAGACGCCCAGGAAGAGGGTAACGCCGCCGCCAAATTTGGCGCATTTTTGAAAAGTCAGGTCGCAAGCCGGTCTCTGACCGCCCAGGAGGGCGACTCAACCGACGCAATTCTGTCGCGGATCAATGCCGCATTGGATGCGGATGATCTGGGGAAAATCACCTCGGAAGCCGCAAACCTGTCCGACGCAGCCAAAGCACCGTTGGCATCATGGCTGACAGCAGTAGAAGCCCGTAAGGCCGTCTTGGACGATCTTGCAGCTCTTGCTGCTCAGCCTTCATAGTAGATTAGGGGTAAACACAGTGATCTGGTCATTTATCAAGATTTCGATTTTTCTGGCGATCGCAGCCGGTCTGGCATTTGGTGCGACATACCTAATGAACGACCCGACCGGTGAGGTCAGAGTAGCCTTCAGCGGGCGGGAATTCAGCCTCTCACCTCTGGAGTTCACCATCATCATCGTTGTGGCCTTCCTTGCCATGCTCTTGGTGCTCAAACTTGCCGGATTTCTTATGGCGATCCTGCGGTTTGTGAACGGCGACGAAACCGCTGTGTCGCGCTACTTCGACAAAAACCGCGAGCGCAAAGGCTTCGAGGCCCTCTCCGAGAGCATCATCGCACTTGCCGCAGGTGACGGGCGAACTGCGACGGCCAAAGCCACGCGGGCAGAACGCTATCTTGACCGGCCTGAGCTGACCCAATTGGTCAATGCGCAAGCCGCCGATATCAGCGGCAACAAGGACCGCGCTCAGGAACATTTCAAAGCGCTGCTCAAGGATGAGCGCACCCGCTTTGTTGGCGTGCAGGGCTTGATGAAGCAAAAGCTGGCCGATGGCGATACAGACACGGCTCTGGCTTTGGCCAAGAAAGCCTTCACCATCAATCCAAAGCACTCCGCCACGCTTGAGACCCTGTTTCAGCTGCAAACCGACAAAAACGATTGGTCCGGTGCGCGCGATACATTGCAAGCGCGGGTGCGTGGGCGGATGTTGCCCAAAGATGTGGGCAAACGCCGCGATGCGGTGCTCAATCTGGCCTATGCCAAGGCTGAAAGAGAAGACGGCGACAATGAAAACGCCTTGGCCTCTGTCACCAAGTCGAACAAGGCGGCACCCGGCATGGTTCCCGGCGCCATTCTTCTGGCCGAGATGAAGCTGGAGGCAGGCGATACGCGCGCAGCCACGTCGGTGATCAAAAAGGCATGGGCGCAAAATCCGCATCCAGACCTTGCCGCCGCTTTTGCCGCTATTGAGCCCAATGAAACCTCTGACGAGCGCATCAAACGGTTCAAACCTCTGATCAAAGCGCAAAAGGACCACCCGGAAGCCCGGATGTTGGAGGCGGAGCTCTACCTGACCGCCGAGGATTTCCCGGCCGCCCGCAAAGCTCTTGGCGATCTGGCTGAAACCGATCCGACCGCGCGCTCATTGGCCATTTTGGCCGCCGTGGAGCGTGGCTCAGGCGCCGAAGAAGCTGTCGTTTCGGGCTGGCTCGCACGGGCCATCAGCGCCCCGCGCGGCAATGCATGGGTCTGTGAGAAATGCCGCCACATCCACTCCGATTGGGGACCGGTCTGCGACAATTGTTCCAGCTTTGATACGGTTAGCTGGGCTCAGGCGCCGCAAACCGAGGATAGCAGAACAATGGCCGCTGCCATGTTGCCGCTGATCATTGGCGACAAGATTTCCGCGACCCAAGAAGATCAAACGGTCAATGGCGATGAGATCATCATGGAGGTTGATCCCTCCGATGCGCAACCCGCCCAAGAACCCGTTGCCGAAACCGAAAAAGCAACCTAAAACACCGGCGATTTTCATGTCACTTGAGCCCGGCGCATAACAATTGCGCCGGGCTTTGGCCGCTGTAACTCAGATGGTAGAGCACGTCATTCGTAATGATGGGGTCGTAGGTTCAAGTCCTATCAGCGGCACCAAAGCTGGCTCGCAAGACCCCGCCCCGCCACCGGCTCAAAGTTCCGGCATGACAGGATCACATCAGCCCCAAGCCGCTGACGATCCGGACCCCTGCCCGATCAACCGCCCTCGGGATCAAACACATAGCCAATGCCGCGCACAGTACGGATCATCGACGGCTTGGAAGGGTTGATCTCAATCTTCCGACGCAACCGCGAAATTCGAATATCAATGCTGCGGTCAAACGGATCCCAACCACGATCATGGGCCAACTCCAGCAATTGATCCCGGTTCAACACCCGGCCCCGGTTCTCCACGAACACCCGCAACAGACGAAACTCCATAGCGGTCAGGGTGATCTCTGCATCATTCTCGTCAAATAACTTGGCCCCCGCCGTATCCAGCCGAAAGCCGCTAAAGCCGATCATCTCACCGGCAGCAGGCCCGTCCGGCGGCGGGGCAATCTGCGCCTTAGGCTCAGAGCGGCGCAAAACCGACAGGAGTAGCGCCTTGTGTGATGCCAAAATTTGACAAGTCTGTGCGAACTCGAATTTCTGTCGCTTGCAACCTGTACATTCGCGTCCAGATGCTCTACCGCCGCCTTTTGCTATCGCTACGCCGCAAAGCTTCAAGCCGCCTTTGAGCGGGTTTAGGAGCATATCGGCAGGCGGGCTCCCAACAAAAGGTCGACCCGTGAACAAAGCTCTTTCAGATGCGCTCAACGATCGTGGTTACACGACCCTGACACCCGTGCAGCAGGCCGTGTCCGACCCGGAGCTATATGGCCGCGATCTTCTTGTCTCGGCACAAACCGGGTCTGGGAAAACTGTGGGGTTTGGCTTGGCCATCGCGCCTACGCTTTTGCAAAATGAAGAGCGCTTCGAAAGTGCAGGCAAACCTTTGGCTTTGATCATCGCGCCCACTCGGGAATTGGCCTTGCAGGTCAAGCGCGAGTTGAGCTGGCTGTTCGCCAAGGCGGGCGCGGTACTTGCCTCGTGTGTCGGGGGCATGGATATGCGTGATGAACGCCGGGCTTTGGGCCGGGGCGCGCACATTGTGGTCGCCACGCCGGGTCGGTTGCGCGATCACATCATGCGCGGCTCAATGGACCTTAGCCATCTCAAAGCCGTCGTCTTGGACGAGGCCGACGAGATGCTCGATCTGGGGTTTCGGGAAGATTTGGAGTTTATTCTGGGCGAAGCGCCGCAGGACCGCCACACGCTGCTGTTTTCCGCAACAGTGCCCAAATCCATCGCGAGGCTGGCGCAAAGTTATCAAAAAGACGCGCTTCGGATCGTCACAAAGTCAGAAGCCGCACAACACGCCGATATTGAATACAAAGCGCTCAGTGTATCTGACCGGGATGCCGAAAACGCCGTCATCAACACCCTGCTTTACTACAAGTCCCCTAATGCAATCGTTTTTGGCAACACCCGCGCTATGGTCAACCGAATGACCACGCGCCTGTCTAACAGGGGCTTCAAGGTGGTGGCATTGTCCGGGGAGCTATCCCAAACCGAGCGGACCCACGCGCTTCAAGCCATGCGTGACGGTCGTGCGCATGTGTGTGTGGCCACCGACGTCGCCGCCCGAGGCATCGATTTGCCAAATCTTGATCTGGTGATCCATGCGGAATTGCCCTCAAACCACGAGACGTTATTGCACCGCTCCGGGCGCACGGGCCGCGCCGGGCGGAAAGGCGTTAGTGCGCTGATCGTCACCAACAAGTCGCGTCGAAAGGCAGAACGCATTCTTGGCTTGGCGAAGCTGCGGGCTGAGTGGGGCAACGCACCCTCCGCCGATGCGGTAAATGCCCGCGAAGAAGAGCGCATGCTTGCAGACCCAACCTGGGAAGTCCCCACCGAAGGTTCGGAGCAGGCAACCGTAGATAAGTTGCTGGACGGTTATTCGGCAGAGCAACTGGCGACCGCCTATTTGCGGCTTTACCGGGCGGTTCGTTCCGTTCCCGAAGAGCTATCCGATATAAATGCCAAAGCCGCGCCACGGGCAAAATTTGGTGCCAGCGTTTGGTTTTCAGTCTCTGGTGGTCGTGATGCGGGTGCAGAACCCAAACGACTTCTGCCGATGTTGTGTAAGGCATCCAACCTCACACGCGACGATATCGGCGCGATAAGGGTTCAACAAAAACACTCCTACGTGCAGATATTAGAAGCAAGCGTTCCTGCGTTTTTGGCCGCCATTGGTCCCGACATGAAGGTAGAGGCCGGAGCGGTCCTGACACAGCTTAAAGACCCACCGGCTTTAGAGCGCGGCCCGCGCCCTTCTTCCAAAGCAAAACACAACCGCACACCGGCGGCCCGACCGGCCCAAACCCCACCGGCCAAACCTAAACCAGCTGCCGAGCAAGGCGCGCCGATTGACTGGAATGATGCGCCAAGCCCAAAGCGCAAAAAGCCCAAACCTCAGGACCGGGCCGCGCCATCAAAGAGCCGCTATGCAAAAACGAAACCGGCCAACGGCGATCAGGGCGGGCAAGCGGCACCACGCCGGGGTGAAACGGACACGCGGGGTATTACACCTAGAAAACCCACGACAGGGCCCAAAGGGCCGCCTCCGCCGCAGGGCAAATCATCAAGTAAGAAAAACCGGGCCAGAGCGCTGGCCAAGAAAGGCAAAGGGAAGCCCCACCGGGGTCAGTCAACGGGACCAAAAGCCCCAAAGTCTTGACCGGTAGGTCGGTTTGGACTTTTGTCCTCGCGCTGAGTGAGCTGTGACTTTGTCGCTGGCGAACACCGCCTACCAGACTACACATCAGTGGACTTGCGCCAACGAAAGCACAACCCATCCCCATTCCAGCCGGATATCGAGAGACCCTCATCACCCCCAGAGCATCCCGCAATCTGGAGGCTCATTGGTCCTTTAGCGCGCAAAAAACAGGTCACAGCCTTGTGCTGCCCGATGGGCGTTGCGACATCATTCTGCGCTACAACGAGCGGCGGCCAGATGATCTAGTTTTATGCGTTACAGGGCCCGCAACACAGGCCTATACCGTTCACTACGAAGCCGGCGATATCTGGATCGGCCTACGTTTGAGACCGCATAATGCCGCATTGATATGGCACGAAAACATTGCGCAGGCCGCAAACCGCGTCTTGCGCGGCCCGGACGCTTTGGCGCTGGTGCCCGGGCTTGCAAAAATAGATCCGCAACAGATGACAGCCGCGCATTTCGCTGACGTTCTCGGCACATTGCCCGGCCCCAAACACAGCATGGGCGTCGAAATGCGTTTACACCGTGCTCTTGATGTTTTGCACGCCTCTGGAGGGCGCTTGCGGATGGAAAATCTTGCCGCAATCTTGAAATGCAGTGCGCGCCATCTAAGCCGCATGTTTCAATCCAATATTGGACTTTCGCCCAAAACCTACGCGCAGCTGGTCCAGTTTCACAGAACCCTGAAACTTATCAATCAACACCAACTGTCAATTAGCGCGGCGGCCCATGAAGGCGGCTACTCTGATCACACCCATTTGGCTCGCACCTTTCGACGTTTTGGCGGGTTTTCCCCTTCTGACATTCCGGCAGATTTATCGCTTCCTGCCCTCTTCGTGTAGAAATGTCCGATTTATTCAAGACGTCTGGAGCGAAGGCCGCTAAACCCAGATTATGAAACTTGGATATACCATCATTTATGTAACGGATGTGCCTGACACGGTTGCATTCTATGAATGCCGCTTTCGGGCTCACGCGTCGCTTCATCCATGAGAGCGATCTATACGCAGAGATGGACACCGGTGGCACCGTGCTTGCATTCGCAGGAAATGAGGCCGCAGAAATGAACGGGCTGGCGATCCAGCCAAATGATCCCGTGGGACTTGCAGCAGGCTGGGAGATTTGTTTCGTAACCGAAGATGTAAGTGGTGCCTTTGAGCGCGCCGTGACGGCAGGATGCACCCCTGTCAGCAAACCAAGCGAGAAACCATGGGGCCAAACCGTGTCTTACCTGCGCGACCTGAACGGATGCCTCGTCGAGATTGCATCTCCGATTACGCCGAGCGCCCAAAATGGATGAGGCGATCAAGACCCACATCGTCGACCAGATCACCGAGATGATGATCCGTCTTGCACCAGATGCCAACTTGCGCGCCATGTACGGGGGCACCGTCTTCGAGTTGATAAATGATGATCCTAAAAGCCGTATCGGCGGCGTTTATGTGTATAAAGACTACGTGTCCTTGGAGTTTGCAAAAGGCGCGTCATTTGATGACCAGGGCGGGGTTTTGGAGGGATCCGGCAAGCTAAGACGGCATGTGAAATTGCGGAGTTTGGCGCAGATCGGGACCGCCGGGTGCGAAGACTTTTTAAATCAGGCCATTGCAGCAGTCTAAACTGCCCGGATCACTTCCCCCTGACGCTGGGTGCGGCCGCTGTATTGGCTTCAATCCGCTAGCAGTGCCGCTTGAACGGGCTCATCCCAACCCAAATAAAACGCGTCGCCGTCGCGGATGACCGGACGGGCCATGACCTTTGGTTGCGCCGCGATTTGCGCTTCCGCTTCCGAGTTCTTCAGCCAGTCATTCAGTGCCCGGTAGTCGTTAGACTTTCGGTCAACCAACCGATCACCAAACTCGGCGATCAATATGCCCAATTCCGCCTCGCTCAATGGCTCCGCCCTGACATCGCGAAATTGAACGGGCTTGTCTGCGGCCTCCAAGGCTTTACGGGCCCTTTGACACATTGCGCAGGTCTCCAAACCGTAAACCACCATCTCAAGAATTCCTCCGACGACTATTTGCATATATTGGCATCAAACACCCCATTGCGGCGACTTCAAGCCCGCAGGCAATGGCCATGCCTGCCAACTTGCGAAACAACCGCTGCGCGGGCAAGTTCCGAAGAGGCATAAGACATAGAAGGGAGATCCGTCATGTCGCAATATTTTGGCGGCTGTCTCTGCGGCAAAGTCCAGATCGCAGCAATTGGCGAGCCCTACAGGGTCGGCCTGTGCCATTGTCTTGATTGTCGAAAGCACCATGGCGCTCTTTTTCATGCCTCTGCAATTTTCCCGCAGGATGCTGTGACGATCACCGGCGAGCCGCACCATTATAAAGGTCGGTTTTTCTGCCCAGTTTGCGGTTCATCGGTTTTTTCGCGCTCAGGGGATGAAGTCGAGTTACATCTCGGCGCTCTGGATGGCCCAGACCTGCCCATGCCGACCTATGAACTTTGGACCACGCGGCGCGAGGCTTGGTTGCCGCCCTTTCCAACGCGCAAGTGCTACCCCCGCGCCCGCGACCGCGACACTACAGACCGCACAGAAGAATAAGGTTTGCAGCGACCCTAAGAGAGAGGCAATGCCGAATTCGCTGGCACAGCACGCCCATCCTTGACACAGATGCGCCATGACCTTCCGCGCGCTCATCTTTGGCCTGCTTTTTGTCCTGATCTGGAGCTCCGCCTTTACCTCCGGCAAGTTCATCGTGGCAGACGCGCCCGCAATCACCTTTCTTGCGCTGCGTTTTTACCTGTCCGGCGCAATTGGTATCGGCCTTGCACTCATGTTTGGGGAACGCATTGAGCTGACCCGCGCGCAAATTTATGCGGTGGTGATATTTGGCATTTGTCAAAACGCGCTTTATCTCGGCCTCAACTTTGTCGCGTTCAAAACCGTTGATGCCTCGATCGCTGTGGTAATCGCCTCGCTGTTGCCCATAGCTGTCGGTGTTGCAAGTTGGGTTTTGTTGCGCGAACGGCTTGCCCCATTGGGGATCGCAGGGCTTGCCGTAGGACTGCTTGGCGCTGGTATTGTGTTAAGTGGCCGGCTGGACGCGGGTGCCGACCTATTTGGCATCTTGCTGTGTCTGATCGGTGTGTTGGCGCTGACAACGGCCACACTCACGGTCCGCACCCTAGCCGCATCAGGAAACGTGTTGATGATGGTTGGTTTGCAAATGCTCGTGGGGGCGCTGGCACTTACGCCCTTTGCGCTTATGCTGGAGACATTCGAGGTTCATTGGTCTGCCCCCATGATCACCGCATTTCTTTACACAACATTTTTCCCCGGTCTGATCGCCACTTGGATCTGGTTCAAACTGCTGGCCGAAATTGGTGCCACCAAGGCTGCGACCTTTCATTTTCTCAACCCGTTTTTCGGAGTGATCGTCGCCTCAATCTTTCTGGCCGAGACAATCTCAAAGGCGGATCTGATTGGGGTCGGGTTTATCATGGCCGCAATTTTGATGGTGCAGTTCTCGAAAATACATACCTCCTCGACTTGAACCGCA
>CAKZTM010000076.1 GCA_937920555.1 uncultured Paracoccaceae bacterium
TTGTGTGGGTCAGGTTTTGGCGGCGGACCAATCCAAAATCTCCGGGTAGTACATGGAGCGCCAGCGGCGCACCTTTGGGTTCATCACCTTGCGCCAAAGCCACGGATTATAGCTCATCAACACCATTAACGGATATCCAAACGGAAGCTGCGGGGCGTCGGTCTCTGCATATGTTTGCAGCAGCGGGAAGCGCCGGTCCGGTTTGACGTGGTGGTCCGAGTGACGTTGCAGGTTGATCAGCAAATAATTGGTCACCCGGTGGGCGGCATTCCACGAATGGCGCGGCGCGGCGGGTTCAAATTTTCCGGTCTCAAGGCGTTTTCGGGTCAGGCCGTAATGTTCAATATAGTTGATCTGTTCCAATTGCAGGATCGCCACAAAAGCCTGCACCGCGTAAAGGCCCACGCCGGTCCAACCACCAATGGCGTAGGCAATTGCGAGCACCAGAATTGCGCCGCCCTTGTAGCGCCAAAACGGGTTTTGGAGACCAAATACGGGCCGGTTGCGTTTGCGCATGCGCGCGGCCTCTACCTTCCATGCGGAGATCAGCGAGCCAATCAGGACGCGCGGAAAGAAGCGGTAGAAGCTTTCATTGTAGCGCGCGGTGGCGGCATCTTTCGGGGTGGCCACATGGGTGTGGTGGACCACCAGATGTTCGGTGACAAAATGGCCGTAGAGCACGGATGTCATCAGCCATTCGCCCAAGCGCCGTTCCCAGCGGTTCTTTTGGTGCATCAGCTCATGGGCATAGACGATGCCAATGGCCCCGGAGATCACACCGATGCCCATCATCAGGTACAGCCCTTCGCGCGGGGACAGGTGGTCGGTCCGGGTGACCCACCACAGGGCGGAAAATATGCAGGTCAGTTGGATCGGCAGCCATATCCATGTGATCAGTTTATACCAAAACAGATCATCGGTGCTGTTGGGGTCGGGGTTGCGGTCCTCAACGCCTGCCACGGCGTCCAGCAGCGTCATCATGCCAAAGCCATATGCGGGCACCAAGAGCAGCGTCCAGCCGCCAAACCATGCTGCCGTGGCGATGACCGGGATCAGGCTTAGCGACAGCCAAAACGGCAAGGCGCGGTTGAGGCCAGCGGTCGGGAGAGGATCAGGCATTTGCGGGCTCATTGAAGGTTTTGCAGGCTTGGTCGAACACTTTACGCATGACCGTGGGCAGGGATTTGGAGTTGAATTTCGCGGCGTCCATGAATGTGCCATGGGTTGGGCAAAGGTCTTGTCCCACGGTTGCGCTATGGACGGTCAGGGCCAATTTGAAATGGGTAAAGACATGGGTGACGGTGGTGTCACTTTGGGTCCATTGGGCGGGCAGCGGTGGATTGGGTTCGGGGTGGGTTTCGGACCATGTGCTGCCCGGAAAGCCGGTCATGCCGCCAAGCAGGCCCTTTGGGGGGCGGGTTTCCAGCAGGATGGCGCCATCGGTTCGCCGGGCCACGAAAGCGTGGCCGTAGCGTTGTGGTTTGACCGGTTTGGGGGATTTGGCGGGTAGGGTTGCCTCGATCCCCATAGCGCGGGCTTTGCACTGGGTGTTGAGCGGGCAGAGCATGCAGGACGGGTTTTTCGGGGTGCAAATGGTGGCGCCCAGATCCATCACTGCTTGGGCATAGTCGCCCGGGCGCGTTTGCGGGGTCAGCCGTGCTGTGTGGTCGTAAAGTGCGGGTTTGCAGCCCGGCAGCGGGTCGGTGACGGCAAACAGGCGCGACATCACCCGTTCCACGTTGCCGTCCATCACGGGGGCGGGTCGGTCAAAGGCGATGGCGGCGACCGCGGCGGCCGTGTAGGGGCCGATGCCGGGGAGTTTGCGCAGGTCGTCTTGAGTGTCGGGGAATGCGCCCATCCGGGCCACTTCGCGGGCGCATTTGAGCAAGTTGCGGGCCCGTGCGTAATATCCAAGGCCTGCCCATTCGGCCATGACGTCTGCGTCATCGGCGCAGGCGAGGTCGGACACGGTGGGCCAGCGGATCATGAAGCGGTTGAAATAGGCTTTGACGGCGGCCACGGTAGTTTGCTGGAGCATGATCTCGGACAGCCAGACGCTATAGGGATCGGGGGTTTGCCCTTTGGCGCGTGCGGCCGGGCTGACCCGCCAAGGCAGATCACGGGCGCTGTGGTCATACCAGCTCAAAAGGATGGTGTTCACATTCTCCATTTCATGTCAGTTCTACTCTTCACGCGGACAGATGTTAAGGCGTAAGATGGGTCAATGAGCACCAAGGTCAAATATACAGCGCGGCGCAAGACCGGGCGTGGTTTCACCCATGCGGCGGGTCTGATGAGCCAGCAAATGCGCAAGGTGACGGCGACGCGCGGGTTTTCCCAAGCGCGGCTTTTGACCCATTGGGAGGAGGTCGTGGGCGTGACGCTGGCCGCTATGACCCGGCCCTCCAAAGTGTCTTTCGCCAAGGAGGGTTTGGGGGCGACCTTGACCATATTTGCCAACGGGGCCAATGCGCCAGAGGTGCAAATGCAGGTTCAAGATATTCGGGCGCGGGTGAATGCGTGTTACGGGTATAATGCGATCTCGCGGGTTCGGATCGTGCAGACGGACATGGCAGGACTTGGTTTTGGCGAGGATCCCGCGGCGTTTGCCCATGACGCGCCTGCGCCGGAATTGTCGGATGCGGAGCGCGAGGCGCTTGGTCTCGACAATGTGAAGGATGACGGGCTTCGTGTCGCATTGCTGGCGTTGAGCAAAAGTGTTTTAACGCGGCGCAAATAATTCTTTCGGAGTGGACGTAGAATGGCTGAGCAGAAAAAATCCCCGGTAATGTTAATCGGTATTGTGGCCGTGGTCTTGATTGCGGCGGCGGGTTGGTTCTTTACCCAAGGGTCCGGTGGCGGGTCCAATCAGACGGCGGCAAATGTGGCCTCGGACGGGTCCGGTGCGGCTGATGCGGGCGAGGGTCGGGTTGATCTGTTTTTAGGCGATGAAAATGCGCCGATCGAGATGATCGAGTATGCGTCTTTCACTTGTCCTCACTGCGCCAATTTCCACACGGATGTGTATCCAAAGCTGAAGGCGGAGTATATCGACACCGGCAAGGTGAAGTTCATCATGCGTGAGGTTTATTTTGACCAGTTTGGTCTGGCGGCCGGGCTATTGGCGCGGTGTGGCGGCGATCTTCGGTATTACGGGATTGTGGATTTGTTGTTCAAAAAGCAGGCCGAATGGGCGCAGGGCGAGGGCGAAGCGGTGGTTCAGAACCTTTACCGGGTCGGGCGTCAGGCGGGTCTTGAAAACGATCAAATGCAGGCGTGTATGCAGGACAAGGAATTGTCCGCAGCGCTGGTTGCGGATTTTCAGCTGAAGGCCGGTCGGGATGATGTGAGCGCGACCCCAAGTTTTGTCATCAACGGCGAGAAAGTGGCAAATCAGGGTTGGGAGGCCCTGAAAGCGGAGCTGGACGGGATACTCAACTGATCCCACAAAGCATGCGCTTTTGGGCGTATCGGCTGTTGATTGCGGGGTATCAGGCGCGGAGTTTCGCGCCTGTTGGATCAAATGGCGGGGCGTCTAACACGCGGGCTTTGTGCGGCTTGCCCAAAATCATCACATCGACATCCGCCCCCGGTGCAACGCCTTTGAGAAAGCCCAATGCCAGTGATTTGCCGACCGTGTAGCCATACGCACCGGAGGTCACGCGGCCCACTGGTGTGCCATCTGGCAAAAATATGGGCTCGCCGCCGGTGGCGTCGGCCCCGTCCACTTCCAGCACCTCGATGATTTGCAAGGTTTCGCGTGGAGCGTTGTCCATGAGGGCCGCATAGGCGTCCTTATTCAGGAAATCCTTGTCCATTTTGATCAGGCCCGCGAGGCCCACTTCTTGGGGCCAATATTCGGGGCTATATTCGCGCGACCATGAGCCGTAGCCTTTTTCCACCCGCAGGCTCATCAGCGCGCGCGAGCCCACGGGGCCTGCGCCAAGCGGTTTGCCTGCGTCGATCAAAGCCTCGTAGAGACGCTTTTGGTCTTCGGTTTTACAGTGCAATTCCCAGCCCAAATCACCGGTGAAGGACACCCTCAGGGCGACAAGGTCGATGCCTGCAAGTTGGATGGTTTGCGAGCGCATGAAGGCGAAATCTTCTGTGGCCAAAGAGGCGTTGGTCAGACGTTGCAACAGCGCGCGGCTTTCGGGGCCTGCCACGTTGAAGCCGCACATGGCTTTGGTCTTGCTGTCGAAGGTCACGCTGCCCGGGCGCGGGACGGCGTTGAAAAAGCGCAGGTGGTAGCGTTCGGCCATGCCCGACCCGATGATCAAAAAGTCCTCATCGGCCAGTTTGGTGACGGTAAAATCGCCTGCGATGCCGCCGCGCACGCCAATCAGGGGTGTCAGGCAGGAGCGGCCCACGGCTTTGGGCATGTTATTGGCGAATATGGCGTTGAGCCAGTCCGAGGCGCCTTTGCCGCGCACGGAATATTTGGCGAAGTTGGAGATATCGATGATGCCCGCGCGGTCGCGCAGCATGTTGCATTCTACGCCCACCGGTTCAAACCAGTTTTGCCGGGTGAAGCCGTTGGTGTCCACGGTGCCGGGTGTGTCTGAGAACCACAGCGGGTGTTCCCAGCCGTAGTTGAGGCCAAAGACTGCGCCCATGTCTGATTGCATCCGGTAGATGGGCCGGGTGCGGGCGGGGCGGCCTGCCTCGCGTTCTTCATTGGGGAAGTGGATCGAGAAGCGTTTGGCGTATTGGTCGCCCACGCGGGCTTTGGTGAAGGGTTTGTCGGCCCATGCGCCAAACCGGGCCATGTCCCACGGGAACATGTCCAAATGCGGCTCGCCGGTCACGATCCACTCTGCGGTCAAGCTGCCAAGGCCGCCCGATTGGGAGAAGCCCGGAATGATGCCGTTGCAGCAAAAATAGCCTTTGAGTTCGGGGACAGGGCCAAAGAGCGCGTTGCTGTCGGGGGACCAGATCATGGGGCCGTTGATGACCCGTTTGATGCCCGCCTCGCCCACGGCTGGCACGCGGTCGATGGCGCGCATCATGTTATCTTCGATCCGTTCGAGATCATCGGCGAACAGCTCATGGCCGAAGCCTTGCGGGGTGCCGTCTTCGGCCCAAAAGCGCACGTCTTGCTCATAGGCGCCGACCAGCAGGCCTTTGCCTTCTTGGCGCAGGTAATATTCGCCGTCGCGGTCCGCCACGGAGGGCAGGCGGCGGTCAAGCGCGTCAATTTCGGGGATGGTTTCGGTGACGAAATACTGGTGTTCGGTGGGAATGAGCGGGAGGGTAATCCCCGCCAGTGCGGCCACTTCGCGGCCCCAAAGACCGGCGGCATTGACCACCACGGGGGTAACGATATCGCCATTGGGGGTTTTGACCACCCATGTGCCGTCCGCTTGTTGGTCGGTGGCAGTCACAGGCGTGAAGCGGTGGATTTCCGCGCCGTTTTGGCGGGCCCCGGAGGCATAGGCGTTGGTCACGCCGGAGGGGTCCACATTGCCGCCTGAGGGCTCATACATGATGCAGCGGATACCGTCGTAATTGACCAGCGGGTGCAGGCGCTCGGCCTCGGCGCGGTCAACCTCGTGGAAGTTCAGGCCGTAGTATTTGGCCTTGGCCGCTTGCAGGCGGAGCTGGTGTTCGCGGGCCTCTGTCTGGGCCAGATAGAGAGAGCCCGGTTGGAACACGCCGCAGCTTTGGCCGGTTTCGGCCTCCAGTGCGTTGTAGAGGTCCATCGTATAGTTCTGGATGCGGGTGATGTTGTTGTTGTCATGCAGGCCGTGGATGTTGGCGGCGGCGTGCCATGTGGAGCCTGAGGTCAGCTCGTCGCGTTCCAAGAGCACCACGTCGGTCCAGCCCAGTTTGGTCAGGTGGTAGAGGATGGAGCAGCCGATTACGCCGCCTCCGATGACAACTGCTTGTGCGTGGGACTTCATGGGCTTCGGCCTTTTGGTTATGCGCGCCCCTTTTTTGTCGGCCCTGCGGTCCAAGCCGGTCAAGGTGATTTTCCGACAGAATTGCCGCGTAATCGGACCAATGGGGCCGTTACTGCCGGGGAAGTGTGGTGTCCGGGTCGTAGGGGCTGGGCGGGATCACGGTGGCCGGGATCATTTGCCCAAGCATATCCACATGGAGTTTTGTGCCGGTTTGCGCGTGTTCCGGGTCCACGAAGGCCAGTGCCAGATTGAGGCCGGTGCGGTGGCCCCAATCGCCCGAGGTAACGGTGCCCACGACTTGGCCGTTTGTCATCACCGATGCGCCGCCATGGGCGGGGGCGTCGCGCGTGTCCAGCGTCAGAGTGATCAGGCGTTTGGTTGGTGTGGTACGCTTTTCGAGCGCGGCTTTGCCGATGAAGTCTGGTTTTTCGAGGGTGACAAAACGGTCTAGGCCGGTCTCCAGCGGGTCGAACTCGGTCAGCAGCTCGGCTTTCCAATGCAGGTAGCCTTTTTCCATCCGCATCGCCTCAATGGCGCGGGCGCCGATCAGGCGCAGGTCGTGGGCTTGTCCGGCCTCTCGCAGTGCCCGGTAGGCGGCATAGAGCGACGGATTGGGGGTGTGGATTTCATAGGCCAGTTCGCCGGAATAGGACACGGCCATGACTGTGGCGGGTGCGGTGCCGATGAAGCATTCGCGCACCGAGAGCCACGGGAAGGCTTTGGCGGACCAATCGGCGCGGCTGGTCGCCGCAAGGATGGTGCGGGCGTTGGGGCCTGCGAGCAGGAGCGGGGTTTGGCTGTTGGTCAGGGGGGTAAGGCGCACGTCTTCGCCCGGTGTCAGATGTTGGGTGAGCCAGTCCAGATCGTGAAATTCTGAAGCCGCCGCAGAGCCGTACCAAAACCGGTCAGGGCCACGGTCGGAGGCGGGCAGGACGGCAATGGTCGCTTCCGCTTTGACCATGCCGTGATGGTTGAGCAGGTAGGCAAGGCCAATGCGACCGGGCTTTTTGGGCAGGCGTCCGCAGATCATTCGGTCAAGGAATGTGCGGGCGTCCGTGCCTGTGATCTCGATCATATTAAAGCCGCTGATTTCTGACAGGCCGGCTTTGGTTTGCACGGCTTTGACCTCGGCTGCGACCACGTCAAATGCCTCATCGAATTTAAAGCCGTGGGAGATTTCGAAATCCGGCGTGGGCTTGATGTATTCCAGCCGTTCCCAGCCGTTGACGGTGGTGAACTCGGCCCCTTCCGCGTCCAGCAAGGGCGTCAGCGGCGTGGTTTTGGCCGGGCGGCCCGCCGGGCGGTGTTCATGGGGGAAGTGAAACCGAAACTCGTTTTGGTAATCCTCGATGGCTTTGAGGGCTGTCAGCTCCACATTGGTGTGGCCTGTGAAGCGGCGCGGATCGAGACCCCATGTGTCATAACATGCCTCGCCGTGGACAATTTGCTGAGCCAGCAGCCAGCCGTGACCGCCGCCTTCACCGAGCCCCGCGCGCAGGCCAATAATGCAAAATGCGTTGCGTTTGCCGGGGATCGGTCCGACCAGTGGCGCGCCGTCGATTGTGTAGGTGATGGGGCCGTTGATCACCGTGTGGATGCCGGTTTCGCGCAAGGCGGGCATGCGGTCGAATGCGCCTTCGAGCACATCCATCACCCGGTCCAGATCGTCGGGACACAGCGCATTGGTGAAATTGGGATCAATCCCGTCCATCCCCCATGTTTTGCAATCCTGCTCGTAAAAGCCGACCAGCAGCCCGTCTTTTTCCTGCCTGCAATAATAGTCAGAGATCGGGCAGCGCAGGAGCGGCATCCGGTGGCCCGCATCCTTGATCGCCTGTATGGGCTCGGTCAGGAAATACTGGTGTTCCATGGAGGTGACCGGGTGGTGCACATTCATCATCGCCCCCACCTCATTGACCCGGTAGCCGCAGGCGTTCACGACGATCTCGCAGGTGATGTCGCCTTTTTCGGTGTGGACCGTCCAGCTGTCATCTTTGTGTTGGGTCAGGGCGGTCACGGGGGTGTTGCGGTAGACTTCCGCGCCTGCTTTTCGGGCGCGACGGGCCAGCGCTTGGCACAGTTGGGCCGGGTCAATGTCACCGTCCAGCGGATCCCATAGGCCACCCAAAAGATTGTCGGTGGAGATCAGCGGATGACGCCGGGCGCATTCGGCCGCGTCGAGGATTTCAAACTCCACGCCCATGCCCCGCGCCATGGAGGCAAAATGGCGGTAGCCGTCCATCTGCTGCGCGGTGTTGGCCAGCCTGATACCGCCGTCCGCATAGTGGTAGTTGATCGGATAATCCGGGTCGTCTGCGAGGTCTTTGTAAAGCTGGATCGAGTGGGTTTTCAGCCCGACCATGGTTTGGGTCATGCCAAAATTGGTCACTTGCGCGGCGGAGTGCCATGTGGTGCCTGAGGTCAGCTCGTTGCGTTCGACCAGAACCACGTCGGTCCAGCCTTCTTTGGTGAGGTGGTAGAGGGTTGAGCAGCCTGCGATGCCGCCGCCAATGACCACAACTTTCGTATTGGATTTCACGTGAGCCTCCGCTGGGGTGTTACGGGGCGATAGACGGGTATTTCGCAGGTCGGGTCAAGGGATTTCGGGTCTGTTGTTCGTGTTTTGGGGGGGTGGTCTAAACTGGGATTACTCTGAGTTGCAGCCACAAGATGGACGGGTAGGCGGCAAGCCAAATCCACAAGAACCGGTTGAGGCCGAACAGGCACGCATTGGCAAAGTGGAACAGGGTGGCGATGGTCAGCGCGGCGATCAGGGCGGTTTGGCTCAGGAGTGCCACCGGGAACAGGATTTCAAACAGCATGACCGCCCAAGATGCGGTCCATAGCAGTTTGCGCCTGTCGGCCAATCTTCGCAGGTTTTCGCAGACCGGGTAGGCGGAGAACTGGAACACGTCGCGCAGTGCTTGGCCGCGGCGCCAGTCCCGGTTGGTGATCTTGACCCAGCCGGACATGACATAAGACAGCAGCAGTTGCAGGGCCAAATAGCCCAAGGCAAGCTCTTTGGCCTCTTGGCCGGGCAGGAGTGTCGCCAGCCAAAGGCAGGTCAGGATCAACAGGCTCATCCGGTCGCTGCCGCCATTATAGGGGCCTTGGAACCTATGCAGCATGATCAGGGCCAGCGCCATCAGGCCGGTGAGTGCCCACGGGGTTTGGGTGCCTGTGAGCAGCATCAGGCACAGGGCTGCGCGGGCCGCAAAGAGCATTCGGTCGCGGCTGATCAGGTGTTCGGCGCTTTGTTGCAGGAAGGCCAGAGCCAGCAGGATTTCTGTGGCGCGCAGGGCGGCGTCAAAGCTCATGGGGTTGGGCTTTGGGGGCGTGGGTGGACCGGCGAGACATAGGTGATGTCTTTGCGCAGTTCGGTGCCTTGGCGGCTGACAAAGACCAGCCGGAATTGCAGGTGGGTGGTGTTGGGGTGTTTTGTGGCAATCTCGGCGTTGATCCGGGTCAGGATTTGGGTGTGGCTATGGTCGGTCGGGAGGTCCATCAGGCGTTCGGCGCAGCTGACCACAAACAGGGTGTCGTTCCACCCTGGGTTCCATATGAGCCGCCGGAGCAGGGTGCGTATGGGAAGTTGTGCCGGTCTGGGGCGGAATTCGTGCCAAATTATCGGTGTGTCGGTGGCCGATCTCAGGCAGGTAAATTCGACCCTTGGGGAGGGGGCGATCACGTCGAAAAACCGCCATGACGGGACGAGTGCGGGCAAGAGGAGTTTGACGGTCTGAAGCACGCCGCAAGGCTAGGGGCATGTGGTTAGCGAGGTGTTAATTTCGCGCGAAACGGGGCGTTAGCGCTGGCATTTGGGGCAGTAGAAGGTGGAGCGGCCAGACTGCACGATCCGCGCGATTGTGCCTGTGCAGTTTGGCGTGCGGCAGGGCTGTTTTTCTTGGTCATAGGTGGCGAAAGCGTGTTGGAAATAGCCAAGCTCGCCGTCCGCTTGGCGGAAGTCTTTGAGCGAAGAGCCACCGGCGATGATCGCCTCGCCCAGCACATCGCGGATGGCGGTTGTCAGGGCATCGATCTTTGGGCGAGAGATTTTTCCGGCAAGGCGTTTGGGGGAGATTTGGGCGCGCCAGAGTGCCTCGCACACGTAGATATTGCCCAATCCTGCGACGTTGCGTTGGTCCAGCAAAGCGGATTTGACCGGGCTGCGCTTGTCTTTGAAGGCTGCGGCCAAATGGGCGGCGTTGAAGTTGTTGCCAAGGGGTTCCGGGCCCAGCTTGGCCAGCAGGGGATGGGTGTTTGTGGCATCGGTTTTGATCAGGTCCATGGCGCCAAAGCGTCTGGGATCGTTGAAGACAATGCGTGTGCCTGTGGCCATGTCAAAGACCACATGATCGTGTTTTTCGAGCGGCGTTATCGCGCGGTGGAAGGTGGCGGTTTGATCGCCTTGGATGGTCATGCGTCCTGACATGCCCAGATGGATCAGCAATGTTTCGCCCCGGTCCAAATCGGCGAGGATGTATTTCGCGCGCCGGCGCAGGCCGGTGACGGTTGCCCCGGTCAGGCGTTCGCCCATGCGGTCTGGAAACGGCCAGCGAAGATCGGGGCGCCGGATATCTGCGGTTGCGATTTTCACCCCTGACATAACAGGTTCAATGCCGCGCATGACGGTTTCGACCTCGGGCAGTTCAGGCATGGAGGCGCTCCAGATATGTGTTGGTTTCAGCAATTGATCTCAGCGTAACGCGGGTCGCGTGCGGGTGGTCTTCAAGCAGGCGCTGGGCTTTGGTTCTGGCGGTGTGGCGGGTGTTCCAGATCCATTTGTAGAAGTCCCACATTTCGCGCCAGTTGCCCTCGTTGCAGCCGTCCGGCAAGTCCGGGCGGGACTGGCCAAAATAGCGGAAAAACCGGTAGGTGACGCGCCACAATCTGCGCCACAGGCCCACATCCAGAAAGATGATCGTGTCGGCGCGTTGGGCGCGCTCTGCATAGGTGGTGGAAAAGCCGCCCTCCAAGATCCACATGTCGCGGGCCTGCACGCGCCGGACCATGCCCAGTTTCTCGGCGTGATCGCGCGGCACCCAGCCGGATTTCCAGTGGATGTGGTCCATATGGGTGACCGGCAGTCCGGTTTTTGCGCCAAGCAAGCGGGCGAGTGTGGATTTGCCCGAGCCGGGTTGGCCTATGATCATCACGCGTTTCATTGCAGCTTTTGCGTCTCTTTTTCGCTTGTGGGTCGGGCGCGGCGTGTGGGCGGAAGGCGTTAATTTTCGTGTGGATGGTGGTGATTTTGATCAAGGGTTAGCGGGCCTCGGCCTTTGTTTCAAGCGGTAGAGCGGCCCTTGAGCGGGTGGTTGAAAGGTTAATCCCCAGCTCTACTGTGCTAGCACAGTAGCACAGTGGTTAACCTTTGGGCGCAGCGACACTTCGCCCGAATTGTAACTGCCGCAATCGGCACTATAACACTGCTGAGAGAAGCAAAGGCACTGGCATGGCAGACGAGACCCAAAAGACCACCCATTTCGGCAATCAGACCGTGGCCGAGGATCAAAAGGCCGGGATGGTCCACGGTGTTTTTACCTCTGTGGCGTCCAAATATGATGTGATGAACGATGCCATGTCTCTGGGCATTCACCGCATTTGGAAGGATGCGATGTTGGACTGGTTGGCGCCCAGGGCTGGCACCAAGCTCTTGGATGTGGCGGGCGGCACCGGTGATATCTCGTTTCGTTATCTGGACCGGATCAAGGGCCAAGGTCACGCGACGGTTCTGGACATGACCCAATCCATGTTGGAGGAGGGGCGCAAGCGGGCGCAGGCCGCTGAGCGTGCGGATCAGCTGAGTTGGGTGACGGGTGATGCCATGCAATTGCCATTTCCCGACAACACATTTGATGCCTACACGATTTCTTTTGGCATTCGAAACGTGACCCGTATCCCCGACGCCATCGCGGAGGCGCACCGCGTTCTCAAGCCCGGTGGGCGGTTCATGGTGTTGGAGTTCTCGACCATTCCCACGCCCGGTCTGCAAAAGCTATATGATCTTTATTCGTTCAATGTGATCCCCAAAATGGGCAAGGCGATTGCCGGTGATGAGGCCAGTTATCAGTATTTGGTCGAGAGCATTCGGCAATTCCCCAAGCAGGAGCCCTTCGCCCAGATGATCCGCGAGGGCGGGTTTGGCCAAGTGGCTTACCGCAACCTGACCCTTGGGATCGCGGCACTTCATTCGGGGTGGAAAATTTGAGAGGTCCGCACAATATTTGGCGATTGATCCGCACAGGGGCAACCTTTGAGCGGACCGGCGCGTTGGATGTGGCCTTGGAGGGGCTTTATGCGCCCAATTCTTTGCGGGTTGCCACCAAGGTTATTTCCTTGCCGTTCAAATGGTTGGGGTTGAAGGGCGATCCTGATCTGCCTGCGGTGCCGCGCGCTCTGACCGCATTGGGGCCTGCCTATATCAAGTTTGGGCAAATCCTATCGACCCGGCCAGATATCGTCGGTGACGAGTTGGCCGAGCAGTTGAAGGTGCTTCAGGACAAGCTGCCGCCGTTTGACGATGCGCTGGCGCGGGCGGAAATTGAGAAGACGTTTGAGAAGTCGATTGATGAGATGTTCTCGGCGTTTTCCCGGCCCATCGCGGCGGCCTCCATTGCGCAGGTGCACCGCGCCACAGTGCGCGACACGGGCGAGGAGGTGGCGGTCAAAATCCTTCGGCCCCGCATTGAGCGGGCGTTTCAGATTGATATTGATGCGTTTTATTTCATTGCCGGGTTCATCGAGACCTTTGCGCCCTCGGTCCGGCGTCTGCGTCCCAAGGCTGTGATTGAGCATTTCGAGAGCGTCGTGCACGGCGAGCTTGATTTGCGCATGGAGGCGTCTGCGTCAGCAGAGTTCCGGGCCAACACGGAAAAAGATCCGGGTTTTGGCGTGCCCCGCGTCATCTGGCCCTATTCGGACCGGCGGGTGTTCACATCCGAGTGGGTTGAGGGCATCAACATCGGGGATATTGCGGCGGTCAAGGCGTCGGGCCATGACATGAAGGCGTTGGCCAACACGATTATTCAGTCGTTTTTGCAACATGCTTTGAACGATGGGTTTTTCCATGCGGACATGCATCAGGGGAACTTGAAGCTGGCCCCTGACGGGCGGCTCATTGCGCTTGATTTCGGGATTATGGGCCGGATTGATGAGTACACGCGGCGGGTTTATGCGGAGATTTTGATCGGCTTTATCCGGCAGGATTACCGGCGCATTGCGGAAGTGCATTTTGAGGCGGGATATGTGCCTCAGGGCCAAGACGTGGATGCGTTTGCCCAAGCGCTTCGGTCCATCGGAGAGCCCATTTTCGGGCAGGATGCGAGCCAAATTTCCATGGCGCGGTTGTTGGCGCATCTGTTTGAGGTCACCGAGCAGTTCGGCATGGAGACCCGCACGGAGCTGATTTTGTTGCAGCGGACCATGGTTGTGGTGGAGGGGGTCGGGCGATCGCTTGATCCTGAGCTGAACCTTTGGGAAAGTGCGCAGCCTATCGTTGAGCGCTACATTCGCACCAGTGTCGGACCTGTGGCCACAGCGCGGGACATTGCGCAAACCCTGCGCGTGTTGGGCCGGTTTGGGCCGCGCCTGCCGCAACTTGCCGAGCGGGCGCTGATGAACGCGACCCAAGAGCCTGCCCCGGAGCCCAAGCGCCGTTTTTCGGGGCCTGTTATCGGTGTGATCGGCGTGGTTGTGGGTGTGGCGCTGAGCTGGATCGCGGGTGTGATCGGCTAACCCATATACTGCGTTTCTGCTGTTAAGGCGGCTTGGTAGTCGGTATTGCCTTGGGCCACTTGCCATGCGCAGTAGCACGCCATGCGCCAATGGTAGCACAGGCCATATTCTTGATAGTTTTGAACGGTGGTTTGATCCGGGTAGGCTTTCAGAAAGTGGAATATCTCTGCCTGAGACAGAGGTTTGCCACGGTAGAGCACATTCATGGCCGGAGAGATGAAATGGGCCAAATCCTCGACCGGATCGCCCATGGCCGGGCATTGCCAGTCCACCAGCCTAAGCCCATCAGCGCCGGTCACAAAATTGGTGAACACCGGGTCGCGGTGCACGAGGGTTATGGGCCCTGTTCCGGTCTTTTGCGGTTTGAGCGCATGCAGGTGATGATCGGCCGGGAGCATCGCGCAGCCATGTTCGAGCACATCTTGTCCGGCAGGGGTCACGGGCAGTCCGGCCTTCGCGCCCAGCCTATGGAGCCGGCCCAAAAGCGCTGCGGCCTGATCTAAACTGGCATATCCGAGTGCGCCTGTGATGTGCCCGTAGATCAGCGCCTTGCCCAAGCTGGTGTCCTTCAGCGCAATCGGTTCGGGGGCGATTTTCGTGCCTTGCAGAGCGTTCAGGGCGTGCCACTCATGATCTGGTGAATTGCCAAACAAGGGCGTGTCGCCTTGGGGCGTATAGAGTTTTACGACCACTGCCCCGGATTGCCACACGGAATTGGTTCTGCCGCCTTTGAGCGGGGTCAGGTGGTCCAAGCCCAGCTCCGTGGCCAGTTGGTCCTCCAAGGTCAGAGCGGTCGTCACTCGGTCACGACTTTCACCAAATCCCCGGCGAACAGGTCTTGCGGGCCGTCCATGCCGTTGAGGGTCAAAAACAGCTCTTGGGGAAGCTCCAACGTGGCGCCGCCCATGGCCAGCCATTGGACGTTATCGTAGCTCTGAACCTCATAAGAGCGCAGCCTGTAGGGGCGCAACTGGGCCGCCTCGGCGGCTGTCAGGGCGCGAAAACTCCGCGCGGCTGCATCAAATTGCCGGAAAACGCCCGCGTCGCTGGCCGGAGCCAAGCCCGACAGGCGAATGAACCCGTCGCGGTGATGGATGACGGTCAGATGCCCGCGCCAATTCACACCGTCCCGCGTGTAGGGCACGGTCGCATGGGCGGCCCGTATCCCGTTCTGGGCGTATGTCGTGACCTGACCGATGGGCCCGATTTCCACGTCGCGGGCGATTTGTTTGATCCAGACATTGCGCAAATGTTCCTCGGGCGTCCCATTTGCCTTGCCGCCGCCATCAAGATTGAACTGCGCGCCATTGGGCCCTTTGGACACGATCCGCTGGGCCGAATTGGTGATGGTGAAACTGTCGGGCACGGAATATTCAAAGCCGATCACCGGATGTGCGAATGTCTTGCCGCGCACGAAACCCTGCTCGGCGCTGTCGCCGTAAACCATGCCGTCAATGGCGTTCATATAGGGGGCTTCGGCCTCTCTTTGCGCGTCTGGCGATCTGAGGCTGTTGCCCACGCGGGTGACGCGGCGCACGCGGTCCTCAGTGGCTGGGTGTGTGGCGAAAAAATCCACTCGGTTGGGGTTATATGCCTGACCCGTTTTCTTGGCCTCGAAGGCGCGTTTGGCCGATAGAGCCCGCAAAATTGCCGATTGTGCCAGAGGGTTGTACCCGGCGGCGGCCAGATATTGCGTGCCCAAAGCGTCGGCTTCAAATTCCTGACTTTGGCTGAATTGCGACACATATCCGGTGGCCACTTTCGAGCTGAGTTCGATGCCTTTCTTGAGGCCGTCCTTGCCGCCCAGAATGCCGCCGATCACCGTGCCCACGATCACGCCCAGACCGGCATTATTGTTACGCTCGGCGCGTTGTTGATGGTGGGCGGCGGTCAGATGGGCGACCTCGTGGCCGATCACGGCGGCCAGTTCAGCCTCGGAATTGGCCAAGGCCAACAGGCCGCGAGTGATATAGACATAGCCCCCCGGTGCCGCGAAAGCGTTGACCACGGGCGTGTCGGTGACGGTGAACACCCAAGGTTCTTGCGCCAGCGGGGTCTGTGCAACAATGCGGTCGCCCACCCGTCGCACATAGTTCACGAGGGCCTTGTTTTTGATCTCGCCGCCTTGTTGGGCAAGAATTTTGGGGTGATTTTCGGCGCCAATTCTGGCTTGATCCTGTGGCCATGCGAGCGCCTGAGAGGCCATAAACACAGCCGATACAAGGGCGCTGACAGAGATGATCGGTTTCATTATGCACGGCCCCTTTTTGTAAGCGCTTCCCAGAAATAGGGGCTTTGTGGCAGCTTTTCCAGCACCAAGAGGGGTGTTTGGCTCAGGTTTCCGGGGGGTTATAGCAAGGGTTTCGTTGACGAGGGCGCAGTAAATGCTGCATGTTTTGTTGAACCGGTCCCCAAAGCACCGGGAATTCAGGGAAGAAAAATATGAGCCGGATTTCTACGCGGACAGATATGCTCAAGGTCGCTGAGGCGGAGCCTTGGCCGGATTGCATGGCCCAGCGGACCGTGTTTGAGCGTTTGTCCTCAACCGCTGATGCCAATGCCGGGCGCTCGGCGTTGTCGTTTCAGATCAAGTCCGGGCCGACTGACCCGGCGGAGACGTTCACTTGGGATCAAGTGCAAGCCAAGACCGCGCAGGTTGCGAATTTTTTCCGCAGTGTGGGCGTTCACGAGGGTGATGTGGTGGCCTATTTGCTGCCCAATTGTAATGAGGCTGTGCTGACCTTTTTGGGGGCGGCGACGGCGGGGATTGTATGTCCGATCAACCCGACGCTGCATCCGGACCAGATCGCCTCTATCTTGCGCGAAACCGGGGCGAAGGTTGTGGTGACATTGGCGCCGTTTCCCAAATCGGAGGTGGCCGAGATCGCCGCGCAGTCGGTGGCGCGTGCGCCCAATGTGGAGACGGTTGTTGAGGTGGATTTGCGTCGCTATTTGACGCCGCCTTTGTCGTGGATCATTCCGCTGATCCGGCCCAAGCGCAAGACGTTGCACCGGGCTGTGACCAAGCAGTTCTGGCAGGAGGTTGACGCCCAGCCGACCACGTTGAGTTTTCAAGAAGATCAGGGCGACCGGATTTGCGCCAATTTCCACACCGGCGGGACAACCGGCATGCCCAAGATTGTGCAGCACCGCCATTCGGGGATGCTGTATCAAGGTTGGGTGGCTGAGAAAGTGGTGGTCAAGTCCACGGATGTGTTGATGTGTCCCTTGCCGATGTTTCATGTGTTTGCGGCCTATCCGATCCTGATGGCCTGTCTTCAGACCGGTGCGCATATGGTTATGCCCACGCCTGCGGGGTATCGCGGCGACGGTGTGATGGACAATTACTGGAAGTTGGTGGAGCGTTGGGGGGTGACCTTCATGGTGACGGTTCCCACGGCGGTTTCGGCATTGATGCAACGCAAGGTGGATGCGGATGTGTCCTCGCTGGAGTTTGCGTTTTGTGGGTCTGCGCCGTTGCCCATCGAGCTTTTCAAGCGTTTCCAAGAGGCCACGGGCGTCACCATTTTGGAAGGTTACGGGATGACGGAGGCGACCTGTCTTATGTCCGGTAATCCTCCTTACGGGGAGAAGAAGGTCGGTTCGGTCGGCTTTCCATTCCCGCACACGGATTTGCGCATTTTCCATTGTGATGAGGCCGGCAATGTTTCCAAGGAATGTGCGGTGGATGAGGTTGGAGAGATTTGTTTGACCAATCCCGGTGTCATCACCGGCCACACCTATACGGAGACCGCCAAGAATGTGGGGCTATTTGCCGATGGCAAGTATCTTCGCACCGGTGATTTGGGTCGCATTGATGCGGAAGGTTATCTTTGGATTACCGGGCGTGCCAAGGATTTGATCATTCGCGGTGGCCACAACATTGATCCTGCGGTGATTGAGGAGGCTTTGGCGGGCCACCCTGATGTGGCCTTTGCCGGTGCCATTGGTCAGCCCGATCAGCATGCGGGCGAGTTGCCCTGTGCTTATGTTGAGCTGATTGACGGCGGTACGGCCACTGTCGAGGAGTTGCAGGAATTTGTGCATGATCTGATCCCCGAGCGGGCGGCGATCCCCAAGCATCTGGAGATTTTGGACGAGTTGCCCAAGACGGCGGTGGGCAAGGTGTTCAAGCCCGATCTTCGTAAAATGGCGATCACGCGGATTTACAACAGTGCAGCGGCCGAGGCGATGCTGCCGATTACCATTGTGGAAGTTCGCGAGGAAAAGAGCCGCGGTTTGGTGGCCATTGTGCGCAAAGACGGCGACTGCGACGACGAGGCGGTCGGGGATGTGCTTGGCCTATTTGCGCGGCCCTGGATGTGGAGTGATACCTAGAGCGTTCCGCTTTAAAGCGGTTCAACTTTTGCGGAAACGCAATTCGTTGCCGTTCGCTGTGCTCGCAGACCCTAGAGTGGGTTACTGAAGGTCGGCGGGGTGAATGCGGTTCAGGCGCATCAAACGCTCCGCGCGGCTTTCAAAGGCTTCGCCATTCGCGGTGGCAGTTTTGCAGCGGGCCAGTTCCATTTCAGCCAAGATCATCTCGTCACTGAAGTTCTCAGATACCGTATCAAGCTCCAAGGAGCGGGGCTGATCCGTCAGGTCCTGAAGAAATGCCTTAACCTGATCACGTGAAAAATCTGCGTACATAAAAGACCTCATCTGCTGTCCGGGGTCCACCAAAAACCCGGTGGAGACAAGATTGATAAGGCCCCCCAATCGGGGCAAGAATTTGTTCGAAAGCAGGCTATCGCTAGGTCATTTGCGCGTGGCCCGTTCAGATAAGCCCGCTGCGTTTGGCAATTCCAACGGCGTTGCCGATATTTTTGGCGTTCAGATCGTCAATGGCTTTGCGTTTGCGTTCTTTGACCGCACGCAAGGACAGTTGCAGATCGGCTGCGATTTCCTCATCTGTGGCGCCTGTGCTGACCTGTTCCAAATACACCAGCTCTTTTGCGGTGATCGGAAAGTCGGTCTGTGCCGTTTGGTCCATTTGTAAGATGATGGCGGCGGCGCGCGCCTCGTTCACCTGGGCCTCTGTGAGCGTATCGCATCTGTGCGAGATCACAATCGCAAGCCGCGATCCTGCATTGATATCCGAGATAGCGGTTGTCGCAGCCGCGCTTGAACATGCGTCCCGCATCGGGCCCGGTTCCAGATCCCCGACCGAGATTGTTCCCAGATTTTCGCCCAGCCACAGCAGTACACTGTCTTGATTTTGCGCCCATTTTTGGAGTTGGTCTACAGACCATGGTGGCGTGTAATTTGTCGCCAAAACCTCCAAATCATCTCCGGTGGTCTGGGAGATTACCGCGTATCCCATATCACCAATTTCGCCCAGTTTTGTGCAAGCACGGGCTTGTGTCTCGTCGTTCATGTGTCCCCAGTCTGGCCAATGCTAAAATTTGACCAACGGGCAAATAGTAGCAAAATGCAACGACCCCGCAAACAGAAATTTGCACTAAGTTGAGCGGTACAATTGATCTAAATATAGTGAAAGAGAACGCCGCAACCGGCCAATAATGGCAACTAGGACTGACCGCCCCGATCGTCAAAATCAAACTTACCTTCGCGGATTAGATCCTGAACACTTTCAAGAGCTTTGCGCTGAAGTTCGTCATGGGAGGCGTCGTCAATTTCGTCGTCACTCTCCGCCGGCGGGCCCAAGAGGATGTTGGTCAAAGGCACCCCGATTTCGCTGCAAATCGCTTCCAGTTTTTCAGCGCTGGGCTTGGCCTTTCCGGAAATCACATTCGACACATAATCGCGATGAAATCCAAGGGAGGTTGATACCTTGGTTAGTTTAAGGCCGCGCGAGTGTATCTCATGCGACAGTCGTTTCTTCCAGTCGTCCATATGTGTAAGCCAGCCTCAAATCTACAGAGGGAGGGTGTACAAAGTTTCCCCTCCTGTGGCAACGAACTCATCGCCGAATTTTAGATGTTGCTGGTGTTTATGTCCCAGTTGGCCATCGGCCAACCACGGGGAGAAACGTGCCGCAACATCCTCCTAAAACTAAGCTGGGAACAAGAACGGTGTTCCTGCTCCCAGCTTATGATCGTCCGAATATGAGCCACCGTATGACGGGTGCCCGCGTGCACTTTACAATCAGTCCCACCCAAGTTCAGCCTGATTATGAAAGGCCCACATCGTCAATCCCGTGGATGGTAGAACTCCGCCCCCAAGCGACAGTTCAAAATGTCATGGTACGTCGTCAGATTGCCCAAGATTTCGACCGAGACACATAATCCACGTGTAATCTCTATATGGCCGATTCTTGATCCTATCTCAACAGAAAAATGAAAAAATGCTGTTTTTAGATTGGCTCAACTGCATTTTTTATGCAGTCCAGGCCATCAGTCCGTGTTCTGTGGGAATTTCGCCCTCATTCAGCCCAAGTGCCTCGAAAGCATCGGTCCGGCCCTTGGAATACGCATCCAAAAGCATCTTCTCCAATTCCTGAGTCGGTTCGCAGTTCGTTCCAATTAATTTCTTCAGCTCGTTTCTGACGCGCTGATCAGCAAAAATGCTCATGAAAAATCCTCCTATTGGTCACAGTCAATGACGCGGCAGGAAAGTGGCAACAATGTGGTCTTCCAATGATATCTTTGGGCGCCCACCCTTTTTTTCTACGCCGTTGATCCACACTGCACCAATCTCTCACCTTCGGTGCAAAACACTATGTGTATTCAACTATAATCCCACCTAACGTATTCGTATTATGCGATAAATCTGGATACCGTGCAAATCATAGTTACTTCAAACTTTGGAGGGCAATGCAGGAATTAGTCGGCAAAAGGACACTATATCTTCGTAGTATTTTCCAACTTTGTTTATGGTTGGGAGTGACTCGCCGCCACCTCTGCGAGGATTCTGCAATCTGCTGTCCAAACCTAAGTGCTCGCGGGGGCTGATTCTAAACGAATCAACCTCACCTCCCGCTACACTTGGCGCATTCGCGCAACGATGCCCCCACCTCCGCGCTTGCAAATCTTATCTCAAAGTCCCTCTCATCTGGGACGCGGCAGAGTTACGACCTCCGCCTGATACGTTTTTAGCTTGGCGCTTATCATCCGTCAACACGAATATGCAAAAATGCTGATTTTATGTGCTTTTTTTGCACAAGGCAAAAATGGGCGATTGTTTAACGTCAAGTTACTTTACGTCAGGCATGTGGATAAAAGTAATATTTTACAATGGCTTGACGTTCCGTAAGGCAAAGGAGAAAAGTAAATTTGGCAATCAACTAAAGGTAAAGCGAGTGCAGCCGAATTAATACTTAAACGACGCCGTAATGAGAATCGGGCTCTTATTGAGACCGGAAAACCCAGTTTAAAGGGCGTTATTTTGGCGGTTGTGGGGATGTTGTTGGCGCGGTTTTCAGACCCGGCCCAAATAGTTATATTCGATTGATTTTTTTGGAGAAATCCGTAATGTTGCTAGCCAAAGCGAGGGTGTAAATGCTCTCCCGAAATAAGCGGGACAAAAAAGAGCAGGGAATGAACGGAAGCTATTTAGATGAAGTAACACAGCGGCTGCTTGAGGTCGCTGATGTGGCATATACCGCAGGATGTGGTTTGAATACCTCTAATCCTTGGGGCGCAGTTACGACCTACCCGTCGAGCTGGCTTCAAGTCTACGTCAAAGAAGGGTATCAGAGTATTGACCCGGTTCTTGAATTCATGAGCAAGGGCAGCGGCGCTATCAATTGGCGCGACTTGCAAGGCTCTACGGCCTCTCTTGCTGTTATGGACCGGGCCAAGGAATTTGGTCTTGAGTATGGCACCGTCTACTCCAACACGCTCCAGGGGCTCAAATGCTCTGTGAGTGTTTGCCACAAGAAGCAAGAGTTGGACGCGGGCGAGATTGCTGTTTTGAGAGAATACACGACCGTCTACGGCACCATGAAACTCCGCGCAGGGACGCCGCCGCGAGACGAGCAATGCCTGAGATATCTAGATCTGCAAGCCGGTGGCGCCTCACCGGTCGAGGTGCAAAGTATTTTGGGCGTCAGTGGGCGTTCCGTTGCTGAACTGAAAAAGGATGCGATCTTATCCATGGACGCGCGGTCGCTGCCGCAAGCGATCTCAACCGCCATGAATGCAAATCTTATATGAATACGCTCGCCTTCGATCTCAATACGTCAAGTGACGTCCATTACGTCGCCTTTAAGTTCGGTGATCCGCGCTACGCAGATCTGCTTGAGCAGTATTTTGCGTTGAGAAAGCAGATTTTCGTTGATGAGTTGCAATGGGAGCTGCCGGTTCAAGACGGTTTGGAGATAGATCAGTACGACCAGCACACTGCCGAGTATGTTCTGGCGATGAAAGATGGGGAATGTGTGGGCGGATGCCGTATGCACCCCACAACGGCGCGGTTTCGCCACGAAGACCAGACTTACACGTATATGCTCAAGGATGCGGTCGACGGCAAGTTGAGGGACTTCCCACGCAATGTGACGTTTTATTCGCCGGTTGAGCCCAAGATTTGGGAGTTAACCCGCGTCATTTCCGACAAGAACCCGGCCGGATTTCGGGATTTGATGTGGCAGGTGCGGATGAATTTGATCACGCGCGGTGTCACAGATACGCTGTTTATCACCCGTCCTGCGATCAAGAAAATCTGCTCTATGTGGGGCTATAAGATCGATGTCATCGGGCCGGAGTTGAATTTTGGCACCATGAAAGCGGTTGCTGTGAAGTGCAATATCGAGAATGTGCGGCCACGCACGGCTTGATATGCGCCCGGTTGTTTAGGAAAAGCCCCGTTTGACCGGGGCTTTTTTGGTTTTTGGGTTATTTTTTCTTGGGCGGCATCAGGTCGGTGATCGTGCCCTCAAACATCTCAGCGGCAAAGTTCACCGTTTCAGACAAGGTCGGATGTGGGTGGATCGTGTGGCCCAAATCAACCGCATCCGCGCCCATCTCAATGGCAAGTGCCACCTCTGAGATCAGGTCGCCTGCGTTGGTGCCAATGATGGCCGCACCGATCACGCGGTCATCTTCGGGATCAAACAGCAGTTTGGTCATGCCCTCAGAGCGGCCATTGGACAGGGCCCGGCCTGATGCGGCCCATGGGAACACGCCTTTGCCGATCTTGAGGCCTTTGGCTTTGGCCTCGGTTTCAGTGATGCCGACCCATGCGACTTCCGGGTCCGTATAGGCCACGGACGGGATCACGCGGGCGTCAAAGAACCGGTTATGGCCGGCGGCCACTTCGGCGGCGACTTTGCCCTCATGCACCGCCTTATGGGCGAGCATCGGTTGGCCGACCACATCGCCAATGGCAAAGATATGCGGCTGACCTGTGCGCTGTTGGTTGTCCACGGCGATGAACCCGCGTTCATCCACGGCGACACCGGCGGCATTGGCGTTGATTTTCGCGCCATTGGGGCGGCGGCCAACAGCCACCAGCACCTTGTCGAACATGTCTGTGCTGGCCTTACCTTTGTCATCCTCGAATGTGACTTTGAGGCCCTTCTTTTGTGCCTCAACGGCGGTGACTTTGGTTTTGAGCAGGATGTTCTGGTAACGGTCCTTGATGCGATTGTGGAGCGGTTTGACCACGTCCTTGTCAGCGCCGGGAATGATTTGGTCCATCAACTCCACGATGGTCACTTGAGAGCCTAGCGCCTCATAGACGGTGGCCATTTCAAGTCCGATAATCCCGCCGCCCAGCACCAGTAGGCGTTTGGGTATGTCGGCCAGCTCCAACGCGCCGGTGCTGTCGATTACGCGGGGGTCGTCATGGGGGATGAAGGGAAGGGTCACAGGCTCGGACCCGGCGGCGATGATGCATTGATCAAAGGACACGGTTTTGGTGTCGGCCTCGCCTGCAACTTCGATCATGTTGGGGCCGGTGAATGTGCCGTAGCCGGTGACGACCTCAACCTTGCGGGCTTTGGACAGGCCGGTGAGGCCGCCGGTGAGTTGGTCGACAACGCCGTCTTTCCACGATTTGAGGGCTTTGATGTCCAGTTTGGGCTTGGCGAATTTGATCCCGTGGCTGGCCATATCATCGGCGTCGGAGATCACTTTGGCCGCATGCAAAAGCGCCTTGGAGGGGATGCAGCCGACATTGAGACAGACACCGCCCAAGGTGCTGTATTTCTCGATCATGACGACTTTTTTGCCCAGATCGGCGGCGCGGAATGCAGCCGTGTAGCCGCCCGGCCCAGAGCCAAGGACGACAACGTCGGCGTGCATATCCCCCGGTCCGGTCGCGGTTCCGGTCGCCGCCATTGGGGCGGGTGCGGCAGGCGCAGGTGTTTGGGCGGCAGCGGGTGCGGGGGGCTCGATGCCCTCAGCGCCCGCATCACCTTCCATCACAACAATCAGCGACCCTTGGGAGACCTTATCGCCCTCGGAGACCTTGATCTCTTTGATCACGCCCGCAGCAGGTGAGGGCACCTCCAGCGTGGCTTTGTCGCTTTCAAGCTCAATCAGCGGGTCTTCGGCGGCGACCGTATCGCCCACAGCCACAAGAACGGTGACAACCGGCACATCTGTGAAGTCGCCAATATCTGGAACTTTTACATCCATCTGTTCGCTCCTTACAGCATCAACCGGCGCACATCGCCGAGCAGGTGTTTCAATGTTGCGGCGAACCGGGCGGCCAGCGCCCCGTCAATGGCGCGGTGATCGTAAGACAGGCTCATGGGCAGCATGTTGCGGGGCACAAATTCGGTGCCGTTCCATACCGGTGCCATTTTGGAGCGGGTCAGTCCAAGGATTGCCACTTCGGGTGCATTCACGATCGGGGTGAAGCCGGTACCGCCAATCCCTCCAAGCGATGAGATGGTGAAGGTCGCGCCTTGCATGTCGACGGACTTCAAAGCGCCATCACGGGCGGCTTTGGACAGATCGCCCAGCTCCCTTGAAATCTCGACAATGCCTTTTCGGTCCGCATCTTTGATCACCGGAACCATCAGGCCGTTTGGCGTGTCGGCGGCAAAACCGATATTGTAGTAGTGTTTCTTGATCAGCTTATCGCCGTCAGGATGCAGCGACGAATTGAACTCCCAATGGGTTTTGAGCGCGGATACGGAGGCTTTGATCAGGAAGCTCAGGAGCGTGACCCTGTAACCGTCCTCTTTGGCGGTCGTGTCCAGCTCCTTGCGGTATTTGTCCAGCTCGGTGATGTCCGCCTCTTCATGGTGAGTAACATGGGGGATGTTGAGCCAGGAGCGGTGCAACGCGGGGCCGGACAGTTTTTTGATCCGCGACATTTCCACGTCTTCAACCGCGCCGAATTTGGAGAAATCGACCGCCGGGATAGGTGGAATACCCATACCGCCTTGCGCGCCGGATGCTGCCGGTGCGGTTGTGGCTTTGAAGGTCTTGGTGATGTCTTCGCGCAAGATACGCCCCTTGCGGCCGGTTCCGTTCACCTGTGCCAGATCAACGCCCAGATTGCGGGCAAAGGCGCGCACGGATGGGGAGGCATGCGCCTTCCCGAAGCCTTGGTCGGTCACAGCGCCGGTTGTTTCGCTGCGTTGAGGCGGTGCAACGGCTGCCGGTGCGGCGGGGGTGGCAGGTGCAGCCGCTGGGGCAGCAGCGGGTGAGGGGGGCTCGACGCCCTCCGAGGCCGCATCACCCTCAAGCACAATAATCAGCGAGCCTTCAGAGACCGCGTCGCCTTCGGCCACTTTGATCTCTTTGACCACACCTGCGGATGGTGAGGGCACCTCCATAGTGGCTTTATCGCTTTCAAGCTCCATCAATGGGTCTTCTTCGGCCACCGTGTCGCCCACGGCCACCAAAATGCTCACCACCGGCACGTCTTTGAAATCGCCAATATCGGGGACTTTTACGTCAACTGTCATGTCATTCACTCCTGTCCGGCGCTTACACGAGGCGCGGGTTCGGCTTGCCGCCGTCGATGTTGTAGGTTTTGAGGGCTTTGCTCAGGTCCGCTTTGGTCACGGTGCCGTCCCTGTAGAGGTCCACCATGGCAGCTGCTGCGATATGCCTTGCATCCACCTCGAAGAAATCGCGCAGGTTCACCCGGCTGTCCGAGCGGCCAAAGCCGTCCGTGCCCAGCACCGTGTAGCGACCCGGCACAAATGCGCGGATCTGGTCTGCGTAATTTTTCATATAGTCCGTGGCTGCAATCACCGGGCCTTTGACGCCTTTGAGCATCTGGGTCACGTAAGGCACCCGCTCTTCCGCCAGCGGGTTGAGCCGGTTGTGGCGTTCCGCGTCTTGACCGTCGCGGGCCAGCTCATTGAAGCTGGTGGCTGACCAAATATCGGATGTCACGCCGAAGTCGGCCTTGAGCATCTCGGCGGCTTTGATCGCTTGCACAAGGATCGTGCCCGAGCCCATCAGGTTGACATGTTTCTTGCCCGGTTTGGCGGTTTTGGACAGTCGGTACAGGCCTTTGATGATCCCCTCTTCAGAGCCCATAGGCATATCGGGGTGGCTATAATTCTCG
The DNA here is from genome assembly GCA_937920555.1 of uncultured Paracoccaceae bacterium. Classification (GTDB taxonomy): domain Bacteria; phylum Pseudomonadota; class Alphaproteobacteria; order Rhodobacterales; family Rhodobacteraceae; genus CAKZTM01. Next base: position 26,073 of record CAKZTM010000076.1, read on the forward strand.
TTCATCAAGGTCAGGTAGAAAAACACATCTTCCTGATCCTCAAACATCCGTTTGAGCCCGTGATGCACGATCACTGCCACCTCGTGTTGGAAGGTTGGATCATAGGTGATGCAATTGGGGATCGTGGAGGCGAGGATATGGGAATGGCCGTCCTCATGTTGCAGGCCTTCGCCATTGAGCGTTGTCCGACCGGCGGTTCCGCCCAGCATGAACCCGCGTGCCCGGCTGTCGCCTGCGGCCCAAGCCAGATCGCCAATGCGTTGGAACCCGAACATGGAGTAGTAGATGTAAAACGGGATCATTGGCACGCCGTGGACCGAGTAGCTGGTGGCCGCGGCAATCCAGTCGGCCATGGCTCCGGCCTCGTTAATGCCTTCTTGCAAGACCTGACCGTCGACTTTCTCTTTGTAGAACATCATTTGGTCGGCATCTTCGGGCGTGTAGTTCTGGCCCAGCGGGTTGTAGATGCCAGCCGAGCGGAACAGGCCTTCCATGCCAAATGTACGGCTTTCATCGGGCACAATCGGCACCACATTTTTGCCGATCTTCTTGTCGCGCAATAGTGTTGTGAGGATGCGCACAAAGGCCATAGTGGTGGAAATCTCGCGATCACCGGTGTTTTCCAGCTGTCCTTTGAACGTGGTCAGGGGCGGGATTTCCAGTTTTGGTGTGTCGCGCCAGTGGCGTTTTGGAAACTCGCCGCCCAGCTCTTTGCGGCGTTCGGCCAAATAGGCGGCTTGGGCGTTGTTGAGTTTCACGAAGGGTGCTTTTGGCAGGTCTTCGTCGGACACCGGGATCTGGAAGCGGTCGCGGAAGGCGCGCAATTGATCCTCGGCCATTTTCTTTTGTTGGTGGGTGGTGTTTTGCCCCTCACCTGCGGTGCCCATGCCGTAACCTTTGACGGTTTTGATCAACAGGCAGGTTGGCTGGCCTTTATTGTCGGAGGCTCTTTTGAAGGCGGTATAGACTTTTTCGGGGTCGTGGCCGCCACGACGCAGAGCCCAGATTTGATCGTCGGTCCAGTCTTTGACCAGTTCGGCGGTTTCAGGGTATTTGCCGAAGAAATTCTTGCGGATGAAGGCCCCGTCTTTGGATTTGAACGTCTGGTAGTCGCCGTCCACTGTTTCATCCATCAATTGGCGCAGGCGTCCTGACGTATCTTTTTCCAGCAGGTCGTCCCAGCCTTTGCCCCACAAAAGTTTGATCACGTTCCAGCCGGAGCCGCGGAAATTGCCTTCGAGTTCCTGCACGATTTTGCCATTGCCCCGCACCGGCCCGTCCAGCCGTTGCAGGTTGCAGTTGATCACGAAAATCAGGTTGTCCAGTTGCTCGCGGGCGGCCAAGTGGATCGCGCCAAGGCTTTCGGGTTCGTCCATCTCACCGTCGCCCAGAAAGCACCATATCTTCCGGTCGCCCATATCGATATGGCCGCGATTGTGCATGTATTTCATGAACCGGGCCTGGTAGATCGCCATCAACGGGCCAAGGCCCATAGAGACTGTGGGGAATTGCCAGTAATCCGGCATCAGCCACGGGTGCGGGTAGGAGGAAAGCCCACCACCGTCCACTTCGGAGCGGAAATTCTCAAGTTGTTCTTCGGAGAGGCGGCCCTCCATGAAGGAGCGCGCGTAAATGCCCGGGATCACATGGCCTTGGAAGAAGACCAGATCGCCGCCATGGATGGCGGATTTTGAGCGCCAAAAGTGGTTGAGGCCCACATCATACATCACGGCTGAGGATGCGAAGGAGGCGATGTGACCGCCATATTCCGAGCTTTCCTTATTCCGGCGCACAACCGTGGCCATGGCGTTCCAGCGGTTGATCGTGCGGATGCGCCATTCCATTTCCAGATTGCCGGGAAATTCGGGCTGATCATCGGTGGGGATGGTGTTTTGGTAGGGTGTGGTCGCCGAAAAGGGCAGGTTGGCCCCATGGGCGCGGGCCGATTGCACGGCTTTGTCGAGCAGGTAATGGGCGCGATTGGCACCGTCTCGTTGGATAACATCCTCAATCGCGTCTTGCCATTCTTGGCTTTCCACGGGATCAAGGTCTGGCGTAAGGTCCGTCATTGTGGTGCATCTCCCTAGACTTACGTTGGGTCATAAGCCGTATATATTATTGGTCAGTAAAAGTTACCTGTTTCGTGCGAATACCCGCTATGCACTCATTCGCAGGCTGTGGGTTGTGTGGACGCAAGTCAAACTGGGTTTTTGATTCCCCTCCGCTGGCACAGAAATAGGTACCATTTGGGCGAACAACAAGGACACGCTATGGTTGAATTACTGCGCAAGCCCGCAGGGCTGAACGGCAAAATCCACGACATCACCCCGGCCTCTGCCAATTGGGGCTTTGTCGGCTTTGGGCTTTATAAGCTGGGGGCTGGGGATGAGGCGCGCGAGGTCACGGGCGACCGGGAGGTGATACTCGTTCTGGTCGAGGGCAAGGCACAGATAACAGCGGCCGGTCAGGCATTTGGCGTGTTGGGCGAGCGCATGGATGTGTTTGAGCGCACCCCGCCGCACTGTGTCTATGTGCCCGGCGGTGCGGACTGGTCTGCGGTGGCCACAACCGCCTGTACATTGGCCGTGTGTTCAGCCCCCGGCGGCACGGACCGCGGGGCAGCGATTATCGGGCCTGCGGGGATCGCGACCACACCGCGCGGCACGGGGGCCAATACGCGCTATATCAACAACATTGCCATGGAAGACCGGGATGTGGCCGACAGTCTTTTGGTGACAGAAGTGTTCACGCCGGACGGCAACTGGTCCTCTTACCCGCCGCACCGCCATGATGAGGATGATTATCCCCGCATGACCTATTTGGAAGAGACCTATTACCACCGTCTCAATCCCAGTCAGGGCTACGGCATTCAGCGGGTGTTTACACAGGATGGATCGCTCGACGAGACCATGGCCGTGTCCAATGAGGATGTGGTTTTGGTGCCAAAGGGTCATCACCCCTGCGGGGTGCCTTACGGATATGAGATGTATTATCTAAATGTCATGGCCGGTCCCCGGCGGGCGTGGCGGTTTGAGAACCATCCCGATCACGACTGGATTTATCAGCGGGACAATGGGTGAGTTTGGTCTTGGGTCTGTAATCCAAAGGAGAGCGCTGGCGCGCTCACGTCGTTTTGCCCGGCACGCGGGCCTTCGTCCGCGTTTGGGCGGTGGGCGCTTGCGGTGAATTGTGGTTTGAGAGCCGCCCGCTTGGCTTGTAGGGTCGCCCCATGAGCATGTTTCGATTATGTGCATTGGTGTTTGTGATGCTGGCGGGGCCCTGTGCGGCGGACCGGGCTTTGATCGCTGTGGCAACCAATTTTGCGCAAGCCGCCGGCGCTTTGGCGGAGGCGTTTGAGGCGGCCGGGGATCACCGGGTGGACTTCGCCTTTGGCTCCACCGGCAAGCTATACGCGCAAATCATTCAAGGTGCGCCCTTTGACGGGTTTTTGGCGGCGGATCAGGCCCGTCCCGCACTTTTGGCCAAGGCCGGGTTGAGCAGTGCCCCGGTCACATATGCCCATGGAACCTTGGTGTGGTGGCGGCCGGATGGATTGGAGCAGCCGCCGGACCTGTTTGCGGACCAAATCAGGCGGGTTGCCATCGCGAACCCCGAGCTTGCCCCTTACGGCGTGGCGGCGCGTGCATCTTTGCAAGGAACCGGTCAGTGGGAGGGCGTTCAGGACAAGCTGGTGATGGGAGAGAATATCGGGCAAACCTTTGCCATGATTTCAACTGGCAATGCAGATGTGGGGCTTGTGGCGCTTTCATACGTTTTGAGCGACCGAAATACCGGGTCGCGCGATTGGGTAGCGGTGGATCACGCGCCCATTTTGCAAGATGCGGTGGTGTTGGAGCGCGGGCATCGCAATCCCGCGGCTCTGGCGTTTTTCGACTTTCTGGCATCTGCCCGTGGGGCGGAGATATTGCAAGGCTTCGGCTACGGGCCTGTGCCGCAATGAGCGATCTGGGCATCGATCTGGGGCCTGTGTGGCTGACGTTTCTTTTGGCCTTTGTCACCACGGTGGTATTGTTGGTTTTGGGGACGCCATTTGCGTGGTGGCTGGCGCACACAAAGGCCCGCATCAAGCCGGTGATCGAGGCGATCACGGCGCTGCCTTTGGTGCTACCCCCCACGGTTTTGGGGTTTTATCTGTTGGTCTTGATGAGCCCAAATGCGCCTTTGGGCCGGTTTTGGGTGGATGTCACCGGCAATACGCTCACGTTTTCCTTTACCGGTTTGGTGGTTGCCTCCGTGATCTATTCACTGCCCTTCACGGTGCAGCCTTTGCAGGCCGCTTTCGAGGCGGTGGGACGCGCCCCCGTTGAGGCTGCATCCATGTTGCGGGCCAGCCCGGCGGCTGCGTTTTTCCGGGTTGCGGCCCCGTTGGCCGGGCGTGGTTTCTTGACGGCTGCGGTTTTGAGCTTTGCCCACACCGTCGGGGAATTTGGCGTGGTTTTGATGGTGGGTGGCAATATTCCGGGCCAAACCAAGGTGATTTCCATTGCCATTTACGAGCATGTGGAGACGTTGAATTACGCCCATGCACATATTTTATCGGCGGGCATGTTGGTGTTTTCGTTTCTGATACTTGTGGTGGTTTATTCCCTAAATCGGCGGTTCCCGATCCATGGCCGGTGATTTGTCCCTAACTGTGCGCGTATCGCGCAGGTTTGACGGCTTTGCGCTGGACATAGATCAGGTGTTTCCGCTTCAGGGGATCTCGGCGTTGTTTGGGCCAAGCGGGTCCGGCAAGACCACCATTTTACGGATCATTGCGGGGCTGGAGACGGCAACTGGTGTTGTGGCGCTGGGGGAGCGGGCTTGGCTTGACAGTGATGCGGGGGTTTTTGTGCGGCCCCATTTGCGCGGCGCAGGCTTGGTGTTCCAAGACGCGCGATTGTTCGGGCATCTGGATGTGGCTGGAAATCTGGCGTTTGGGATGAAGGCGGCGGGGGCAAGCGCTGCTGACTGGGATATGGTGGTCGGTGCGCTTGATCTGGACGGGCTTTTGGACCGGGCGGCGGGCGCGCTTTCGGGGGGCGAAAAGCAGCGGGTGGCCCTTGGGCGGGCGTTATTGGCCAAGCCTGCGCTTTTGCTTCTGGACGAGCCTTTGGGGGCTTTGGACGGGCGGCGCAAGATGGAGATATTGCCCTATCTGCAACGGCTTGCGACGGAGTTTAAGGTGCCCACGCTGTTTGTCAGTCATTCGGTCGAGGAGGTGTCGCAACTGGCCGCCCATGTGACGTTGATCGAGGCGGGGCGGGTCGTGGCCTCTGGCCCGACGGACGAGATGTTGGAGCGACCCGATTTGCAGTCTTTGACGGGTCGGTTTGAGGCGGGCTCGACCCTACAGGCGGTTGTCATCGGTCATGATCAGGCGTTTCGGTTGACCCGTTTGGAGGTCGCCGGGCAGCAGATCATCATGCCCATGCTCAAAAGTCTGGAGGTCGGCCAACGGGTGCCGCTGCGGCTTCGGGCGCGCGATGTGGCCTTGGCAAATGGGCCGCTTGCGGGGATCAGCATTCGCAATCAGTTGCACGGGGTTGTGGCGGACATTCATCCCGAACCCGATACCGCTTTTGCGGAGGTGGTGGTGGATTTAAACGGTGCGCGTATTCAATCGCGGGTGACCCGGTTTGCGCTTGCGGAGCTGGGTTTGGTGGAAGGTGCGCCGGTGGTTGTCTTGGTCAAAAGCGTGGCGTTTGATCGCCGTGGTTTGGTCAATCGGTAGCGCTTGGGCGGTTAGGGGCTGGTGATCCACGGCCAAATCCCGATTGCGATCAGGCGCAGGGCAAGCACGATGAGCACACCGTTCAAGATGGTTTTGAAATGGGCTTCATTGAGTTTCATTAAGACGCGTTTGCCGATCAATGTGCCCAAAAGTCCGGCTGCGATCATGGCTGTAATCAGTGCCAGCCAATCCACAAAAGCAAATCCCAAAGTCGCGAAGGTGATGGTTTTGAGGCCGTGTTGGAGGGTCATAAAGCCCGCGTGAGTGGCCACGATCCCCAGTTTGTTCAGGCCCAGTGTTCTGATGAACGTGATCACGAAGGGGCCCGTGCCGCCCACAAACATTGTCAGGAAGCTGGAGGTCAGGCCGACCAGTCCGGCGGATTTGGCTAGAAATTTTGGTGGTTTGAACCCGATTGTCCACAAGATGAACAGGCCAAGGGTGATGCGCAGGACGGCGGGGTTGAGCTCGACCACCAATGCGCCTCCGAAGAGCGCGCCGATTAAAGCGCCTGCGGTGAAGGGGAGCAGGGCAGAGCTGTCGAAATGGTGTCGCATGACCGCAAGGCGGCCTGCGTTGGAGCCCACTTGCACGGCGCCATGAACCGGGATGATTGCGGCGGCCGGCAACAGCGACGCGATTGCGGCGAGTGTGATGATCCCGCCGCCGATCCCAAAGGCCGCAGTGACGAATGATCCGGCGAAACTGGTGGCCAGGATTAGGGCGGTGGCAATGAGGCTCAGGTCTGCGATGAAGTGGCCCGTCAAATAGTTAACAACTGTGCTACTCTACTAGCAGAGTAGAGCCCAAACGCGCAATGAAAACAGCACTTTGAGCGGCTTTCAATTTACGCAAATATTCGCTGTAAGTCTTAACGTGCGGGTGACTTTCGCCGTCTAGACTGCGCCGCTTTCGATCAATTGGCGCGCGATGGCCCGGAACGCTTGGGCCTGCGGGCTGTCAGGTTTGGACACTACAATCGGAATGCCGCCGTCCGCCGCCTCGCGGATGCTCAGATCAAGCGGAATTTCCCCCAAGAACGGCATGCCCAGTTTCGTCGCCTCCTGTTTCGCGCCGCCATGGCCGAACAGATGTTCCTCGTTCCCGCATTTGGGGCAAACATAGGTGGACATGTTCTCGATCATGCCCAAAATCGGCGTGTTCAGTTTGTTGAACATATTGATCGCCTTGCGTGCGTCCAAAAGCGCAATATCCTGCGGCGTCGAGACGACAATGGCGCCCTCCACGTCCGTCTTTTGGCTCAGCGTCAGTTGCACATCGCCAGTGCCTGGCGGCAGGTCCACGAGCATCACGTCCAACGCGCCCCATTGCACTTGGGACAGCATCTGTTGAAGCGCGCCCATCAGCATAGGTCCGCGCCAGACCACCGCCTCATCTTCGCCCACCATCAGACCCATGGACATCAGCGTGACACCGTGGTTGCGCAGCGGAATAATCGTCTTGCCGTCGGGGCTGGAGGGTCTGCCCGACACGCCCAGCATGCGCGGCTGCGATGGGCCGTACACATCCGCGTCCAGCAGGCCCACCCGTTTGCCCTCGGCGACCAAGGCTGTGGCCAAATTGGCGGACACGGTGGATTTGCCCACCCCGCCTTTGCCGGACGCAATCGCGATGATCTTGGACACGCCCGCCACTTTGGCCGGGCCCGCCTGCGGTTTGGGATGGCCGCCGACTTTCAAATCGGGAGGTGGCGCTTTGGTCGCATGGGCGGTCAATATGGCAGACACATCCTTGATGCCCGCGTTTTGCAGGGCGGCCACGGCGGCCACGCGCACAGGTTCCATCTTGGGGGCGACATCCGGGGCCACTTCGATGACGAATTTGACGGCACTGCCCTCGACCGTCAGGGCCCGCACCACATCGGCGGACATCAGGTCTTTGCCCGTCACCGGATCTGTGATGGTTTTGAGTATTTCGACAACCTGATCGCGGGTGACGGCCATGCTAATCCCTCATTTCAACTGCTCCAACTTATGTGGGGCAAGCACGCAGGAAGGGCAAGCGATTAGCGACCGGGCGGCCGGACCTCATATCCGGGTTCTTCGGGCTCATCATCGGTCATCTCGGCTGGAAAGCCGGGGGCGGTGATATCGAGCCCGGTGGCATCCTCCAATCGGCGGATAATGTCGTCTGATTGCGCGCGGTCCCCGTAGCGCTTTATGCCGTCCTCAAAAATCTCAATCATCAGCGGGGAAATTTCCAGCGGCACGCCTGCGCGATTGGCAATTTCTTGGAACAGGCCGATATCCTTTTTGACCAAATCCATGGTGAAGTTGATATCGCGCGAGCCGTTCAGGATCACCTGGCTTTCTGTCTCATGCACAAACGACGTGCCCGACGAGATTTTGATCGCCTCAAATGTGGTGTTCAGATCAAGGCCAGCCGCTTTCATGGTCACAAGTGCTTCGCAGCAGGTCAGCAGATTTGCGGTGGCCAGATAGTTGGTCATCACCTTGAGGGTGGAGGCGGTCCCAATGGGTCCGGTGTGCAAGACCCTGCGGCCAAGGATGGTCAAAAGCGGCAGCACGCGTTCAAAGGTAGGTCTGTCTGTGCCCGCAAAGATAGAGATATTGCCCGTGTCGGCCCGGTGGCATCCACCTGAGACCGGGCAATCGACCGCCGCACCGCCTTTATCCGCAACCCGTGCCGCGAGGCGTTTGATCTCTGCCTCGTCGGTGGTGGACATTTCCATCCAAATCTTGCCCGGTGTGATCGCGGGCAAGAGCCCTGCCTGCCCTTCCATCACCGCAGCCGATGCCGCCGGAGAGGGCAAACAGGTGATCACCACATCGCAGGCGGTCATCATTTCGGCCGGGCTTTGTGCGGTTTTGGCGCCCTGTTGGGCAAACGCCTCCATCAGCTCTGGATTGAGGTCGCGCACGGTCAAATCCATGCCGTTTCGAAGCAGGGAGCCTGCCAGCTTGCCGCCGACATTCCCAAGGCCAATAAAGCCGATTTTTGCAATATCTTGTGTCATCGCAGGAGCATGGCGCGGCGCTTTGATCATGGCCAGTCCATTTCCGACAATTAAGCGCCGCGAACAGATTTTTTCCGTGCATCTGACCAAGGGTAAATTGGCGGGAGTTTGCCGGTTTGAACCGGATTTTGGCCTGTTGTGGGAGAAGTTCCGCCGAAATGCCGTCTGAGCTGCCGCCTGCTTGAACCTGCGCCGGGCTGGGGCGTACATCCACCCTCCACAAGGAGCACATAACATGTCTCAACGACGCATGTTTTTGCGACCGGCGGTTTTGGTCATTGAGGCCATTGGCAAGAAGCTGGCGCAGCGTAAATTGCATTTTGGGCACGGTTTTGCGGATCCGGGCCAAACATCAGGTGGCGGCATGGCCGCGCCCTATGATGGCTTGTTTGAGCGTTGGGGCCCCCTTCGCACCCATTTGCTGGCCTCGTCTCTATCTGCGCTTAACGGGTGTCGTTCAAAGACCCAAAAGCACATCAGAAGTTTTCAGCTGCACTATTTCAAGGCGCGTGGCCGGCTTTTCCCGATCGACGAGGCAGAGTTTTTGGCCCTGACCGAAGCGGGCCCCGATGAGATGATCGAAAGTCTCGTTGCCCATTTGGTGCGTGCTAATCTGGCCGAGGAAACAGACCCTTTGCGGCGTACTTTCGAGCTTTACGTTTTTCCCTCCAAGGCAAAAGACGGGCGCGATGGCCGGTTGATGGAGCTGATTGAAATTTTGTCCGCAGCGGGTGACGACAGCCATGCGGAGGCGTCGCCCACGGACATGGATTATGATGCCATCGTCTCGGATGCGGATCTGAGTGCGCGGTATGACGCTTTGCGTCAGCAAGCTGCTTAGTTTCTAAAACGGAAACAGATTTCGCCCTATCAGGCCATTGTTCACAATGGCCCCGGTTGTTATGTCTGTCTCGTGTTCATTGAGGAGGCTTTCGCATGTCTATCCGACCCGTAAAATCAGAGAGTTTGGCGCAACCGACCATGGAAGGTGCCGGGGTGCATTTGCACCGGGCGTTCGGGTTTCACGACCCCAAGGCGCTTGATCCTTTTTTGCTGTTTGACGATTTTCGAAATGATACGCCCGCCCATTTTGAGCGTGGCTTTCCGTGGCACCCTCATCGCGGAATTGAGACAATCACCTATGTTTTGTCCGGTTCGGTCGCCCATGGTGACAGTTTGGGCAACACCGGCACATTGGGGGCGGGTGATGTTCAGTGGATGACCGCAGGCTCCGGCATCATGCATCAGGAAATGCCGCGGGGAAATGCCAAGGGGCAAATGCACGGGTTCCAGCTTTGGGCCAACTTGCCGTCGTCTTTGAAGATGACCGAGCCGCGTTATCAGGATGTCCAAGGCACTGAAATTCCCGAGATTATCGAGGATGACGGCACACGCGTGAAGGTCATTGTCGGGGAGTTCTGGGGCAAGCGCGGTCCTGTGGACGGGATTGCAGCCGATCCACAATATCTGGATATTTATGTGCCGCCGGGTGTGAAAAAGAGCTTCCCTGTTGATCTTTATCGTCGTGCTTTTGCCTATGTGTTTGAAGGGGCGGGCATGTTCCGTGATGCATCTGACCCACAAGGCGTTTTGCTGGAAAAAGAAATTCGCGGCGAAGAGGTCAATATTCGTGATTTGTCGGGTAACCGGACGCTGATCCAGTTTGACACAGGCGATGCGGTGACCGTTCAGGCTGGCGAAGAGGGTATTCGGTTCTTGCTGGTGTCCGGGCGGCCCATCGAGGAGCCCGTGGCCTGGCACGGTCCGATTGTGATGAACACGCCTGACGAGATCAACCAAGCCATGCGTGATCTCAACAACGGGACGTTCATCCGGCCGGCGCACTGATTTCGGGGAATTTACCTAAAAACTGAAGCGCTCTTTCGGGGGCGTTTGCTGAAATGTTAATCTTCACCTCGTAGCGTGCGTTTGGGAAACCAAAGGGCTGCGAGAGAACAATGAAATATGATGCCGGACCTGCAAGTGCGCAACAGGTTTTGAGTGCGATCGAAGATGCAATCGGTGCCGTTCCGTTTCCAATTTGCATATACGATCAGGACGATACGTTGCTGGCGTGCTCGGACGCATTTCGCGATGCGGCAGGCGCTATTTTTGAGGGGGTGGGGCCGCATGCCTATGAGCATTCTCTCAAATATGAAGATATTGTGCGGTGTCGGTTGTCCAAGCAATTCCCCGAAGACGAGGTGCCTGCGCGCTTGATGGCGGAAATGAAACGCCACCGGGTTCAGGATGAAATGTCGGTGGATATGCTGATGGACGGTCAATGGATGCGCCGGTCCCGTATCGCCTCCAAGGATGGGAACCTGATTGCCATTGCGCTGCCCATTGACGAAATCGTGGAGCGGACAGCGGCGCTGAGCCGGGCCAAACGCGAGATGGAGCATCAGGCCTATCATGATCCGTTGACCGATTTACCCAACCGGCGGGCGTTGAACGAGTATCTTAGCCGGGTTTTCGACAGTGATATGATGCTGGATGACGTTGCGGTTTTTCATGTGGATTTGGACAAGTTCAAACTGATCAATGACACGATGGGGCATGACGCGGGGGATTCTGTCTTGTTGGAGGCGGCGAAGATTTTGCGCTCGGAAGTTCGGGCCACGGATTTTGTGGCGCGGGTGGGCGGCGACGAGTTTGTTTTGGTGTTCACCTCACTCATTGATCGCGAAAACATCGCAAATGTCGCCCAGCGGATCGTCGATAAGATGAGCCAGCCGATCTATTATGATGATCAGCCGTGCCAAATTGGTGCCTCTATCGGGATCGCCATGCGCGAGGCGTTTACGACCCCGGAGCGGATTATCATGGATGCCGATATAGCACTTTACGAGGCGAAACTGGCCGGGCGTGGGCGCTTTTCGTTTTATCATGCGGGTCACCGGGCGAAACATGTGGCGTTCAAAAGACGGGTGCTGGAAGTGCGCGAAGCGATCCAGCTCAACGCGTTCGAGCCGTTTTTTCAGCCCCAAATCTGTAGCAAAACCGGTGAGATTATCGGCTTTGAAGCGCTGGCGCGTTGGCGCGACCGCGAGAAGGGGATCCGCCCGCCCTCGGAGTTTCTGGGGGCCATCGATGAGGCGAATTTGCTGTTTGAGCTGGATGAGATGATCATTCGCAAAGCTCTGCGCCGGTTGTCTGATTGGGATGCGGACGGGGTGAGTGTGCCGATGGTCAGTGCCAATCTGTCCACCGGGATTTTGATGAAAGAAAACCTGACCGATCACCTCAAATGGATGTGCGACGCGGCAGAAATTGCGCCGGAACGATTGGGGTTGGAGGTTTTGGAGAATGTGGTTGTCGACGACCAAAACGGTGTGATCTCGCAAAATGTGCGGCAGCTCAAAGCGGCTGGTTTTTTGATCTCTCTTGATGATTTCGGAACCGGCAATGCGTCCATTTCCAGCCTGCGAAGTTTGGCGCCGCATCGCATCAAACTGGCGCAGGAATTTGTCACAGGCATTCATTGTGATGAGGGATTGCAAACCATTGCCACGGCCATAATCGGGCTAGCGCAGAGTTTGGGGATGCAGATTTTATGTGAAGGTGTGGAAGGGGAGCAGGATCGCAGGGTTCTTGAGGCGATGGGCTGCGACTATTTTCAGGGTTTCTTGTTTGCCAAACCCATGGAGGACATCGCCGTGCCGATCTGGATCGATGATTATTACGAGGATACGGGCCACACGCTCAAGCGCGCCTGATCGGGCTTGGTGGTGTCCGGCGTGACAGGCGAAAATTGCGATCGGTTTATCCGCCCGCGAACCAGTTCTCTTTCTCGTAATTATAGGGTTGATCCTGCATCTCAAGGTGAAGTTGTGCGCCCGTATATGGATTTGCGCGGGCCAGATCCTCGTTCAGCTCAACCCCAAGACCGGGCCCCTCCGGCACGATGATATGCCCCCGGTCGAGTGTGATGCCCGAGTTGATAAGTGCGGCGTGAAACTTGGTCTCAATCGTTTCCAACATCAAAAGATTGGGAATGCAGGCCCCCAGCTGGATATTTGCAGCCCATTCGATTGGTCCGGCATAAAGATGCGGAGCCATTTGCGCATTGAACGCCTCGGCCATGGCGGCGATTTTCTTGGCCTCCAATATCCCGCCGACCCGGCCCAAAGCCGGTTGCAGAATGGATGCTCCGCCGGTGCGCAAAATCTGGCCAAATTCGTATTTCGTTGTGAGACGTTCACCGGTTGCGATGGGCACATTCGTGTGTGCCGCCACGCTGGCAAACTCCAACAAATTGTCCGGCGGGCAGGGCTCTTCGAACCAAAGCGGGTCATAGGCCTCAATCCGGCGGGCCAAGCGCATGGCCCCTGAGCTGGTGAATTGACCATGTGTGCCAAACAGCAGATCAGCGCGATTTCCGACCGCCTCGCGGATCGCGCGGCAGCAGGCCTCGGAGCGATCAAGGTCATAAAGCGCGGGCTGGTGTCCGCCCCAAATCGTGTAGGGACCAGCCGGGTCGAACTTGACCGCCGTGTAGCCGTCTTCGACCATTTTGACCGCACTCTCGGCCAGTTTCTCTGGATGGGAGAAGAACGTGCCCGGATCATGGTCCTGACCGGGATAGGGGTAGATGTAGGAATAGGCCCGCAACCGGTCGGTGGTTTGCCCGCCCAAGAGCATGTGAACCGGACGATCCAGCGCTTTGCCGATGATGTCCCAGCAGGCGATTTCAAGGCCGGAAAACGCGCCCATCGCGGTTGGATCGGGGCGCTGAGAGAACCCGGCTGAATGGGCGCGGCGGAACATGCGTTCGATATTGTGGGGGTTTTCGCCCTTCATATGTCTGTCAAACATGTCCTCGATCACGGCGGTCATGGCAACCGGTCCGACAGTGGCCGCATAGACCTCGCCGTAGCCCACAATTCCGTTGGAGGTGGTCAGTTTGACAAAGATGAAATAGCGTCCGCCCCATGATCCGGGAGGCGTGCCTACAACGAAGGTTTCAAGGTCTTTGAGTTTCATGGGCGCGGGCCTTAGAATTGGTTTTTCAGAGAGGAACAGGTTTTCTAACCATTGCCAAGGGGGTGACATGTTCAATGTACGGATTATTCGCCTGAGCGCTCAAACCATAGGTCTTTTGGGCAATGTGGCACGCGGTGTGTTTGACAATGAGATCAGGGATGATCAGGCGCGCGCTTTTGTGGCGGAACCAAGTCATCACATGGTTCTGGCGGTGGTGGAGGGGCAAGTTGTCGGCATGGCCAGTGCGGTGGTTTATTTGCATCCCGACAAGCTTCCCAGCTTGTGGATCAATGAGGTCGGGGTCGGTGATGAGTGGTTGCGCCGGGGCATTGGCAAGCGGTTGATGCAGGCCATTTTGGAGTTATCAACCGAGCTTGGCTGTGAGGAGGCGTGGTTAGGGACGGAGCCAGATAACATACCGGCACTTGCCCTTTACCGGTCATTGGGCGAGGTCGAGGAGGAAGTCGGGGTGTATTTCACCTTTGATACTGAGCCCGATTGATCACTCAAAGACGATGACATTTCGGCGCGAGGTGCCTGCTGCGGTGTCGGCAAAAGCCTCGTTGATCTGATCAAGTGTATATCTGTTGGTGATCAGTTCATCGAGTTTCAGCGCGCCATCGCGGTACATTTGCAAAAGCCACGGGATGTCTCGCGCCAGTACGGTCTGGCCCATGCGGCTGCCCACAAGGGATTGGTTCATGGCCGCAAGATTGACCGGTTTATAGGTCACTTCGTCGTCAATGCCGGTCATGCCCACCATGACCATTGCGCCACCGGCCGCAAGCAGGTCCGGCGCAGACTGGAAGACCTGCGGCGCACCCACCGTGACAAAGGCGTAGTCTACGCCGCGTCCGTTTGTCAGCGCACGTATTTGGTCGTTGAGCGTGGCGTCACTGAGCACGGCGTGAGTTGCGCCAAATTCCAATGCGGCATCAAGTTTTTCTGTTGCGATGTCGACTGCGATGATTTGTGCGGCTCCGGCAATGGCGCATCCTTGGATAGTATTGAGGCCGACGCCGCCCGCGCCGATGACCGCTGCGCTTTGGCCGGGTTTCAGCTTGGCCGAGTTTGTAACCGCGCCGACCCCGGTGATCACACCGCAGGCCAAAAGCGATGCCACATCCAGTTCGATGTCATCGGGAAGTTTGATGCATTGGCTTTTATCCACCACCATATGCTGGGCAAACCCGCCGGTTTTCATACCTTGTACGATGTCGCCATCCGCATCGCTGAGCGGGGTTGGCAAAGCGTCCCACGCGCGATCGCAAGAGGTCGGCTGACCGCCCGCGCAGGCCGGGCAGGTGCCACAGGCATGGATCAGTGTCACAAGGACCCGGTCGCCGACAGCGACATCTTTGACACCGCTGCCAATGGCGGTGACATGTCCTGCGGCCTCGTGCCCGAAAACGGCGGGCAATGTTCCACCCCATTTGCCTTGGGCAAAGGCAATGTCCGAATGGCAAATGGCACAGGCGGCGGTTTTCACCGCGATCTGATCGGCACCCGGGGCCTCGATCTTGACGGTCTCTATGGTCAGAGGCTGGCCGAAGGTGCGGCAAACGGCGGCTTTCACAGGGGCATCTCCATAATTTTTCCGCATCCAAGATGTTGGGCTGTTTTCGGTCTAGCCCAATAGCGACATTAAAACGACAGATTGGCAATGTGCTTGCGGAATGGCAGGTATGCGCAGCTTCGACGCTGTTATTCCGGCAAAATTGGAGTATGCGCTTAACGTTAAATTGTGAAGGTTGCGATACGACCGCCCAAGTGAAGGATTATGCCTTGATAAAAACGACCATGAGCGCGTTTGCCAATGCAATTGGACGCGAAACCGACCCAAGGGGTGTCCGGCTGGACGCAACACAGGTCCGTGTGGAGGTTCTCTCCGGTCTGACCGTTGCTTTGGCCTTGGTGCCTGAGGCGGTTGCGTTTGCATTTGTGGCTGGTGTGGCCCCGTTGGTGGGACTTTATGCGGCCTTTATTGTTGGATTGATCACGGCGGTTTTTGGTGGGCGTCCGGGCATGATTTCGGGTGCAACCGGCGCTTTGGCGGTTGTTATGGTCGCGTTGGTGGCCGAGCACGGGGCCGAGTATCTCTTTGCGACTGTTGTTTTGATGGGGATTTTGCAGCTGATCGCAGGCGCATTGAAGCTGGGTAAGTTTATCCGCATGGTGCCTCATCCGGTGATGCTTGGTTTTGTAAACGGGCTGGCGATTGTCATCGGCTTGGCCCAGTTGGAGCAGTTCAAGGTCGCCGACGGAAGTGGCGGGCATGCCTGGATGAGTGGGTTTCCGCTTTACCTGATGTTGGTTTTGGTCGTGGCAACCATGGCGATTATCTGGCTGACACCGCGTGTGACCAAGTTAATTCCGGCCCCTTTGGCGGCCATTGGTATTATCGCGATTATTGTGATCGGCTTTGATTTGCCTGTGCCGCGCGTAGGCGATCTTGCCAGTGTTGCGGGCGGTTTGCCGGCTTTTTCGATCCCGCAAGTGCCGCTCAATCTTGAGACATTGGAGATCATCCTGCCCTATGCGGTGATTTTGGCGGCCATTGGATTGATTGAGAGTTTGCTGACCCTGAACCTTGTGAGCGAGATTACCAAGCAGCGCGGCGGGGCCTCCAAGGAGTGTCTGGCGCAAGGTGCGGCCAATGTTGTCACCGGCTTTTTCGGCGGGATGGGCGGTTGTGCGATGATCGGGCAATCCATGATCAACGTGAAATCCGGCGGGCGGACGCGGTTGGCGGGTATAATGGCCGCGCTCTTTTTGCTGGCGTTTATCCTGTTTGGCTCAGGCATTATCGAGTTGATCCCCTTGGCAGCCCTTGTGGGGGTGATGTTCATGGTGGTGATCGGGACATTTGCGTGGAACTCGTTCCGGTTGCTGCGCATCGTACCACGGGCGGATGCTTTTGTGATTTTGCTGGTGACGGCGGTGACCGTGGCCGAAGATCTGGCGGTTGCGGTTGTGGTTGGTGTGATCGTGTCAGCACTGGTTTACGCGTGGAATGCGGCTTCGCGCATTCGTGCGGTTGAGCGGCCGTCTGTGACGGAGGCGGGCGCCAAGGTTTACGAGATTGAGGGGCCGCTGTTTTTCGGCTCGGCCACCAGTTTCATGGAGTTGTTTCATCCCAATGATGACCCCGATGTGGTCATTCTGGATTTCGCCAATTCGCGTTTGGTGGATCAGTCAGCGCTGCAGGCGATTGAGGATATTGCGGGCAAATACGGTGAGGCGGGCAAACGTCTGATGCTGCGCCACCTCAGCCGGGATTGCCACAAGCTGTTGACCCGCGCAGGTCAGTTGATGGTCGATAGCGATGATGATCCCGATTACGGTCTGGCGGTTGATTACGACATCAACACAGGTGCTTTGGGCGGCGCGCATTAGGCCTGAGTAATCCAAAGGAGACCGGCGTTGCGCCGGTCACGCCCTTTAGCATCGCCCAAAGTGGGCGATGCGGTTGGCTCAAGATCGCATCCGGCTGGAATTGGCATCAAAGAGCGGTGTCGGCTGCAAGGTCATGGGGAGCTTTTCGCCCAAGATTTCGACCGCCCAGCCATCGACATCACCCGCGATTTCTTTGGGCACATATCCTTGCGCCATTGATGTGTTTTGGCCATGGGCATAGCCGCCCGAGGTGATCCAGCCTTTGACTTCACCATTGTGCCAAATCGGCTCATCGCCGATGGCGTCGCTGTCTTTGGCTGCGACTTTGAACGAGACCAGCCGCAATGTGCCGCCGTCCTCGCGTTCTTTGCGGGCTGCGGCTTTTCCAATAAACTCAGCGGGCTTATCATAGGCGACAAACCGGTCAAGTGCCGCTTCCAAAGCGCCGTAGATGGGGCGGTATTCGCGCCCCCATGAGGACCAGTTTTTCTCCAGGCGCAGCGAATTGAGCGCCCGCATGCCAAAGGGTTTGATGCCAAACTCCTCGCCCTCACGCATCAAAAGATCCCACACGTAGCGGGCATAGTCGGTTTTCATCCAAATCTCGTAGCCAAGATCGCCGGTATAGGTGACCCGGCCCACATGGCAGGGGGCGTGGCCGATTTCGAGCGCGCGGTGGGACATGAATTTGAACGCCTCATGGGACACATCTTTCCATGTCACTTTGGCCAGTAGATCGCGGGCTTTGGGCCCTGCGACCGAGATACCGCACCAGCCCAGCCCCATGCTTTCGACCACTACGCCCTCTTGTGGGTGCTGGTTGAAATGGCGCAGGTAATATTCCTCTGCAATGCCCGAGCCTGCGAGGAACCAGCCCTCATCGGAATGGCAGGCGATGGTGAAATCGCCGATCAGTTTGCCGCGCTCATTGAGCATCGGGGCCAGCGCCATTTTGCCCGGCGCGGGCAGTTTGCAGGCGAAGATCCGGTCCAGCCAAGCGCGTGCATTTGGCCCTGTGACCGAGAACTTGCCAAAGCCCGATATGTCGATGATGCCTACGCCGCCGCGCACGGCCTGAACCTCCGCGCCTACATGGTCATGGTCGGTGGAGCGCCGCCATGAGAACACGTCCTCGACCCCCGCAGGCGCATACCAAAGCGGGACTTCCAGACCAAAGCTCGCCCCCATTTGGCCGCCCAGCTTGAGGTGGGTGTCATGCAAGGGCGTGGTGCGCAAAGGCCGGGCGGCGGGCAGTTCTTCGTTGGGAAAGCGGATACGGAAGCGGCGGGAATAGTTTTCGCGCACTTTCTCATTGGTAAAGCTCAGCGAGGCCCAGTCGCCAAAGCGGGCCACATCCATACCCCAAATGTCAAAACCCGGATCGCCGTCCACGATCCAGTTGGACAAGGTCAGGCCGACACCGCCCCCTTGGGAGAACCCGGCCATGACAGCACAAGCGCACCAATATCCTTGCATACCGCGCACAGGGCCCACCAGCGGGTTGCCGTCAGGCGCGAAGGTGAAGGGGCCGTTAATGGCCTCGCGAATGCCCACATTCTCAAGGGCCGGATAGTGTTGGAATGCGATTTCCAGAGATGGGGCGATCCGGTCAAAATCCGGTTGCAGAAGTTCAGAGCCGAAATCCCAAGGCGTGTCTTTGGGCATCCAAGGGGTCGCGGCCTGCTCATAGGTGCCCAAAAGCACGCCGCCACGTTCCTGACGGGTGTAAATCTCGCCCTCAAAATCAATGATATGGATCAGCTCTTCGCCGCTCTCTTTGTTATAGGCCAGAACTTCGGGCACATCCTCGGTCAGCAGATAGTGATGCTCCATGGCCAAAACCGGCAGTTCAAGCCCGACCATCCGACCCACCTCGCGCGCCCAAAGCCCACCGGCATTGATCACGTTCTCGGTCAGAAACTCGCCTTGATTGGTGGTGATCACCCACATGCCGTCGGCGCGTTGGGCGATATCCTCGACCTTGGTTTTCTCCTTGATCGTGGCCCCGTTCATCCGCGCACATTTTGCGTAAGCATGGGTGGTGCCGGAGGGATCAAGATGCCCCTCAATCGGATCCCATAACCCGCCAATAAACTGAGTATCGTCAAGGATCGGGAAACGGGCCTTGGCATCTTGCGGGGTGACAATTTCCAGCTCCATGCCCATGTAGCGCCCGCGGGCCTGAGCCATATAGAGGCTTTCCATCCGCTCCTTGGTTTTGGCCAGTTGAATGCCGCCGGTCAGATGAAGGCCCACCGACTGGCCGGACATTTCCTCAATCTCTTTGTAAAGCTCGACCGTGTATTGTTGGAGCTTGGCCACGTTCGGATCGCCGTTGAGCGTATGAAATCCGCCCGCCGCATGCCAAGAAGATCCGCAGGTCAGCACGTCACGTTCCAAAAGGGCCACATCTTTCCACCCTTTTTTGGTCAGGTGATAAAGGACAGAGCAGCCGACGACACCGCCGCCAATGACGATTGCTTGGTATTGGTTGGACATCATCTATTCCCCGTGTTGACCAGCAGCAGAATGCCGTTTTGTGAGGGGAAGCCAAGTCCGTTCGCGGCATTTTTTGTCGTGTCCGTGTCACGGGAGCATTTCAATCTCGTTTCACCTGATCAATTTGGTTTGTGAGATAGTGGCTCAATGGTCTACTAGTCCGATAGGTTTTCGATGCAAATGTATTAAGGGGCTGCGTTTCATGTGCGGAATTGTTGGAGTTCTAGGTAAAAACGATGCGGCGTCTGTTATTTTGGACGGGCTCAAACGGTTGGAGTATCGCGGCTATGACAGTGCCGGGATTGCGACCGTTGAGGATGGTAAACTGTCGCGGCGCCGGGCGGTGGGCAAACTGTCCGCCCTGTCGGAGCTGGTCGGCCAAGACCCGATCAAAGGTACTCTGGGTATTGGTCACACCCGCTGGGCCACGCATGGGGCGCCGACGGTTGCAAATGCGCATCCCCATCAGGCGTCCAGTGTGGCGGTTGTGCATAACGGCATTATTGAGAATTACCGCAGTCTGAAGGAAGAGTTGTCGGGGGCCGGTGTTACGTTTTCGTCCGATACGGATACCGAAGTTGTCGCCCAGCTTTGCGAGGCGTTTTTGCGCCGCGGCCTGTCGCCCCAAGATGCGGCGGCGGCTACGTTGAGCCGTCTTGAGGGCGCGTTTGCGCTTTGCTTCGTGTTTGAGGGGCATGATGATTTGATGGTTGTGGCCCGGCAAGGATCACCGCTGGCAATCGGGCATGGCGACGGCGAGATGTTTGTAGGCTCCGATGCGTTGGCGCTTGCGCCCATGACCGACCGTGTGACCTATCTGGAGGAAGGCGATTGGGCGGTTTTGACCCGCACTTCCGTAGAGATTTTTGACCGGCGCGGCGTTCTTGCCAACCGGGAGGTTCAGACGGTTGCCGTGGATCAGGTGTTGGTCGACAAGGGCAATCACCGCCATTTCATGCACAAAGAGATCCACGAGCAGCCAACGGTTCTGGCCTATGCATTGTCGCATTATTTGAACCCGGACCGGACCGGTGTGTATGTGCCCGAGGGCGCGCCGGACTTTACCAAATATGACCGGATCGTATTGGTCGCCTGCGGCACGGCTTATTACGCCTGTCATGTGGCCAAATACTGGTTCGAGCAATATGCCCGTATCCCGGTGGAGATTGATGTAGCCTCCGAGTTTCGCTACCGCGCTCCGCCCATGTCCGGCAAGGAGGCGGCGATTTTCGTCAGCCAATCCGGCGAGACCGCCGATACTTTGGCCGCACTGCGTTACGTCAAAGAGCAAAATGTCGATGTGATTTCGATTGTAAACTCGCCCACCTCCACAATTGCCCGCGAAAGTGCCGTGGCCTTGCCAATTTTGGCCGGTGTTGAAATCGGTGTAGCCTCGACCAAAGCGTTTACCTGCCAGCTCACCGCGTTGGCTGCTTTGGCGGTATTGGCCGGACGGCAGCTTGGTCATGTGGATGCAGATCAGGAACTGGCGCTGACCGAGGCGTTGTTGAGTGTGCCCAATCTGGTCTCCAAAGCGATTGCGTCGGAAAATGAGATTATCACCATCGCGCGTGATTTGGCGCAGGCGCGCGACATCCTGTTTTTGGGTCGCGGCTCCATGTATCCGTTGGCTTTGGAGGGGGCTCTGAAGCTCAAAGAGATCAGCTATATTCACGCCGAAGGCTATGCCAGCGGCGAGTTGAAGCATGGGCCGATTGCGTTGATTGATGCCCATACGCCGGTGATTGTATTTGCTCCAAAGGACAGTCTTTTCGACAAGTCCGTCAGCAATATGCAAGAGGTGATGGCGCGCGGCGGCAAGGTTCTGTTGGTCACCGACAAAGAGGGTGCCGCAGAGGCGGGCCAAGACGTGTGGCGCACATTGATCATGCCAAGTTCTGACCCGTTTGTGGCACCGATCCTTTATTCGGTTCCGGCCCAATTGATCGCCTATCACACCGCCGTTGAGAAGGGCACGGATGTGGATCAGCCGCGCAATTTGGCCAAATCGGTCACTGTGGAGTGACGCCGGGCCTCGTTATTTTCGACTGTGACGGGGTTTTGGTGGATACCGAAGGGCCGACCAATGAGGTGGTCGCGGCGAACCTTGCGCGATACGGGCTGCATCTGAGCGCATCGGATTGTGTTGAGATGTTCGTGGGCGGCACCATGGTCAGTGTTCGTGATCAGGTGCGCACTATGGGATATCCGCTACCGGACACCTGGACCGACGAGATTTATGCGGCCATGTTTGCGCGGCTCTCCGAAGGGGTTGCGGTCATTCCCGGTGTCTTGGAGGTTTTGGACCGGCTGGACGCGGCTGGCATTTCCTATTGCATTGGCTCCAACGGCCCGATGCCGAAGATGGACATTACGCTTGCGCCAAGCGGTCTTTTGGAGCGGTTCGCAGGCCGGATATATACCCCCCATGTGATCGGGTTGGAGCATGCCAAACCTAATGCGGGTCTTTATTTGCATGCGGCCCGCACGATGGGTTTTGAGCCGCTCAATTGCGTGGTGATCGAAGACAGCGCCAATGGTGCGCGCGGGGCCAAGAATGCGGGCATCCGCTGCTTTGGCTATACCGCCCAGACCCCCGCCCCTGTTTTGGAGGCGGAGGGCGCAATCCCCTTTGCTGACATGGCAGATTTGCCGGGACTTTTGGGGCTTTAATCCCGCGTGGGATCAGGTGCGATTTGCACCAACTGCTTGCCGAAATTCCCGCCCTCCAACAGTTTCATGAAGGCGTCCGGCGCGTTCTCCAACCCTTGTGCAATGGATTCGCGGTACTTGATTTTACCGTCCCGCAGGTAGCCGCCAACCTCCTTGGTGAAGTCCGGCAGGCGGTCGTAATGATCGAAAATGATGAACCCGCGCACAGCAATCCGGTTCACCAGAATTGTCCGCCACAGTTTCTTGACCATCGCCCCCTCAGGCTCGCCCGCACCGCTATACCACGCAATCATGCCGCAAACCGGGATGCGACTGGCCACATTCATGTGCGCGATGACAGCCTCCAAGGTTTTGCCGCCGACATTCTCGAAGTAAATGTCGATCCCGTCCGGGCAGGCTTGCCCAATCTCAGCGCTCAGGCTTTTTGCGTCCCCGGCGCGGTGGTCGATGCAGGCGTCAAAGCCCAGTTCATCAACCACATAGCGGCATTTCTCGGCGCCGCCTGCCACCCCGACCACGCGCAGCCCGTAAATCTTGCCAAGCTGTCCGACCAGCGAGCCGACCGCCCCGGAGGCCGCAGACACCACCAGCGTTTCGCCCTTTTGCGGGCGGCCATGGTCATTGAGACCGACAAAGGCGGTCAGCCCCGGCATGCCCATCACCCCCACCGCTGTGGATAGCGGCGCATCCTTGGGGTCGAGTTTGCGCGTCGCCGTCCCGTCCGAGACCGCATGAGACTGCCAGCCAAAGCCGCCAAGAACATAATCACCTTCGTTGTATTTGGATGTGTTGGAGGCTAAAACCCGGCCCACGCCTTGGCCTTCCATCACACCGCCAATGGGCACCGGCTGGGCGTAGGATTTTGCATCATCCATTCGTCCGCGCATGTATGGATCAAGGGTCAGCCAGATCACTTCCACCATGAATTCACCGTCTTTGAGGGCGGGCAAATCCGCGATATCCAACCGGAAATCGGTGGGCTTTGGTGCGCCGGATGGGCGGGCGGCAAGAACGATACGTCGGGTCTGTTGGCTCATTAAGTGGCCTCCTCAAGGCGGTCGGTGGCAGGCGGGGGCGTTCGGGTGATGCGGTTCAGCTCCCGGTAAAGATCGTCGGACATCTCAAAACTCATGGCATCAAGAGACGGTTGCAGCTGTTCCGGCGTTTTGCCGGATATGAGCGGGGCCGTGATGTCTGGATTTTTGGCGACCCAAGCCACAGCAAGCGTTGCGGGATGCACATCGTGCTGCGCTGCGATCTCCGTCAGGTCTTGGGCGGTTTTGTGGGCCCAATCCTGATCATAACGTGCGCCGTAGCGGCTGTCTTCGACCAGCCGCCCGGCTTTTTGGTTGTTGTATTTACCGGTCAAAAGCCCGCCACCCAAAGGGGAATAGGGTGTGACCGCGATCTGTTCGGCCGCTGACATGGGCAGGATTTCAACCTCCGCCTGCCGCTTGACCATGTTGTACATGGGCTGGATCACATCAACGCTTAGCCCAAAGGTCTTTGCCACCGTCTTGGCCTTCATCACCTGCCAAGCTGAAAAGTTGGACACGCCAATCGATCTGATCTGTCCTTTGGATTTGAACCGGGCGAATGTCTCAAACGTATTTTCCAGCGGCGTCTCATCATCCCATTTGTGCAAAAATAAAACGTCGATCATGTCTTGGTTCAAACGCTTACGGCTCTCATCGAATTGCTCGGTCAGGTTCGGCCCCGAGGCCGAGCCGGAATAGGCGCATTTGGTCATCAGCACGATATCGTCGCGGTCTTGCGCGATCAATTGGCCCAGTATCGTCTCGGACTGCCCGTCTGTGTAGACATAAGCGGTGTCAAAGACATTGATGCCCTGCGCGCGGCAAAGATTGTAGATCGCGGCGCAGTCGCGCTGGGGCGTGCCCACGCCAAATTGCATGGTCCCAAATCCGAATTGGGAGGCGGGTTGACCCGATGGGGTTGAAATCAGCTCACTCAATGGAAGAACTCCGTCGCCAGATTTGGTTCAGTATCCGCCGCGATTAGGCGATTGGAAAGAGGCCTTGGCCCATTAACTTGGATTTAACGTTTTGCGTTCAAAACAGGCTTACGACGATTGATGCATTGTAAGCACAAAACAACCGAAAACTTCGATTGGGCCTTCCCCCCCTTGGCCACATTTGAAGACGGTTTTAAGCGTAAGAACGGCCCGGTCCCCCCCCTTCCGGGTCGTTCGCTATTCAGGCTCATCCTTTTCGCGCGTCAGCGGTCGTTCACAGCCTCGCGCCAGTGTTTCCGACACAAAGACACATATGTGTCATTGCCCCCAACCAGAATTTGCGGACCTTCGCGCAGTGCATTGCCGTCGGCGTCCATGCGCGCCACCATATGAGCCTTCTTCCCGCAATGGCAGATGGTTCGGACTTCGCGCATTTCATCGGCCAATGCCAACAGAGCGGCGGAGCCCGGAAACAGCTCGCCCCGAAAATCAACCCGAAGACCGTAACACATCACCGGCACGCCCAGATCGTCCACCACTCGGGCCAGTTGCCAGACCTGCTCGGCGGTCATCCACTGGGCCTCATCGGCCATGACGCAGGCGACCGGGCCGGCCTTCAGACGGGTTTTGATCATCTTGAACAGGTCACTTGTGGCGTTGAATGTGTCTGCGGTCTCAGCGATCCCGATACGCGAGGCGATCTTGCCGGGCCCCGAGCGATGATCGAAATCCGCGGTCAGCAGATAGGTGTCCATACCCCGCTCTTTGTAATTATACGACGCCTGCAGAAGCATCGTGCTTTTGCCGGCATTCATCGTTGAGTAGTGAAAATAGAGCTTGGCCATGGACCGGCAGAAAACATCAGCCGCCTCGCGGTTTCAAGGGAAACACGCGAGGGACGTTCACGAAATTGCCATCTTTATGGGCAATATTGTATGGTGGTTGGTGTGAAATAGGAGATTGGACATGACAGGTCGCGCGGTTCTTTGGGTTGGGTACATGTTTGCAGGGTTTCTTGCTGTCGCATTGCCTGCACATGCATCGAACCGGGATGCGACTGAGACGCTTTTGGAGCTGTTTGGTTTTGATGCCTATGTGGAAAGCATCGCGGAGGCGCTTCGCGAAACCGACGGTGTTGTGGACCAAAGCGATACCGGCTTTGCTGTGGCTTGGGATTTGGCGGCGGCTCAGGTGTTTCCGGCATCTGCAATGATGGATGAGATTTTGGATGCTTTGGACGGCAGTTTGAGCGCGTCTGAAATCGACGAGGCGACCATGTTTTTGACCTCTGATCTGGGTGCCCGCGTCACCGAGTTGGAGGTCGCGGCGCAAGCACCGGGCCTGTCTGCAATTGTGGAGGCGGAGGGCGCAGAGATATTGGCGGATTTGATCGCTGAGCAGGCGCCCCGTCTGGACGAATACACGCGCATGATTGAAGCCTTGGGTGCGGTGGACAGCCAAGTTGCGGCGGCCATGAACCTGAATTTTGCAATTTATTCGGGCATGTCCCAGTCGGGCAAGCTGCCCTATCAGCTCAGCGAGGCGGAAATATTGGGCCTGTTGGCCGCGCAACAAGACCAAATGCGCGCTCAGATCAGGGACCACACCTATATCAACATGGCCTACACCTACCGGGATCTGCCCGATCAAGATCTGTCGGGGTATATCGATTTCCTCACCTCGGATGTGGGGCGGGCACTTTATGGTGCTACGAATTTGGCCACCGAGCAGGTTTTGGGACGCCGGGCACGTTTGTTTGGCAGTAGATTGATGGAACTACAGGGTGTGCAAGAGCTGTAAACTGACCTTAGGGTCAAACGTCGCAGTGAACAAACTGGGGGGGATTAAGCCCTGTTTGCCCACTGCGCACCGCGGGCACACACTCCCCGCGGACTTTCTTGGGTTGCGGATCGCACAAGATCGTTCTGCCCAAACTGCTTGACTTCGTTGGGAGCAATGACATTTTGGTTGCCGTTAAATAAGGGGAATTGCAGATGATATTTCCCCCCAACGAAAATAGTCGCTATTAGAGTGGTTATCGCTAGAAGTATGTTAGGGGAGGGTTTGAACATGGATTCAAACGAAGAATTGGACGATATAGCAAGCCACTACGGCGCATATCTGAAAAAACACACGGAAGCGTTGATCAAAGATGTGGGCTACGAAAAAGCCTGCCAAGTGACCGGCAAGTCCAAAGCGACACTGGGCCGGTACTTTTCCACATCGACCGAACATGCTGAGCGGTTCATGCCCATCGATGTTGTCTCTGAACTTGAGGAAGTGTCGAGCTTTCCGTTCGTGACCAAAGCGCTGGCGGAACTTCGGATGTTGGTGATCGAATATGACAAGTCGCGGGCGCCGCGCAAAGGCGCGTTAAACGCAGATGTTGTGCTGCTCAGCCAGCGGTTTGCGACGCTGATGGGCCAGTATAATGAGAGTATCTCGGACGGGATCATATCCCTTAATGAGGCCAAGAGATTGTTGAAAGAAACCTCCGATATCCAGCAAGTCCTGTTGGATATGAAGTTGCATCTGGAGCATGAAAGCCAAAGCTAGCGCTTACAGATAGAAGATATTTCCACCAAAATTGCCGACCCGCTTCAAGCTTGAAAACCAACGTCCCGGGTTGGCATAGGCGGCATGGAAAAACCGCGCACCATCGGTCGGATCGGTGGTATCTCCGCGCAGAACGGCAGTTGCTGTTGCCTTGGCGCGCATGCGTTGGTCCGGGTAGCGGAAAAGCGTATAATCCAGATCGCAGCGATAGGAGAATTGGCAATTCCCATCGCTTTGGCCCTGCCGGATCACAGCGCAAATGTCGCTGGGGAAGTCCTTCGAGTTCACGCGGTTTAAAATGACATGTGCGACGGCGCGGCGGCCCGGTTCGCCTTTGTTGCCTGCCTCAAAATAGATCGCTTCGGTCAGGCAGGCATGCGCCCGCTTATCAAGTGCCGGGCGCGGCTCGGGCGGCATTTCATATGTGGCACGGGATGGCAGGTCGGAGCATGCGCCAAGGATCACAGGAATGGCCAGAAAAACACTACGCAACATGGATAACTCTTCACTTACAATGGCTTGGCGTTTGGACTACCGGCGACTTGCGGCGAATTTATGGTATCACTTGTAAAAGATATTGCCACCGAATTTTCCGGTGCGGGTCAGTGTTGCAAACCAGCCCGCTGCGATTTGGTCGGAATGGAAGAACAACGCGCCATTAGTGGGGTCCTTTACGGTCCCGTCCAGGAGCTTTCGGGCGGCGGCTTCGGCCCGGCGGAGCTGGCCAGGGTATTGATAAGTCTCAGGTAATCCGTCGCAGCGATAGGAGAACTGGCAATCGCCCTCCGCCTCGCCTTGGGTGACGACCTCGCAAATGCTGTTGGGAAACTCTGGTGATTTGACCCGGTTCAGGATCGTGTGACCAACCGCATAACGTGCGGTGTTGCCGCGTGAGCCTGCCTCGAAATAGATGGCTTCTGCGAGGCATTGATGCGGGTCGGCGGCCAAGGCGGGGCCGCTGATGAGGGTCAAAGCAAGGGTCAAGCTGCGCATCATCTGTTAACCTTTCCAT
>CAKZTM010000077.1 GCA_937920555.1 uncultured Paracoccaceae bacterium
CCCCCCTAAAAACACCGCCCTTGACCGTGCCCCCACAAGAGGTCACCATTCTTTAAAACCACACGGACCCCAAACATGAACCGACCCCTTACAAACACCCAAATGCGCGATGCCGAGGCGCTGCTGCACGCCTACACAAACACGCCTGCCTTGCGCGAAACTGGTGCCCAAATGATCGCCAAGGGCTCGGGCATCCATGTCTTTGATGACGCCGGCAAACCCTATATCGAAGGCATGTCGGGCCTGTGGTGTGCGGGGCTTGGCTTTGGCAACGAAGAACTGGTGGAGGCGGCCACCAAGCAGATGCGCGAGCTGCCCTACTACCATGTGTTCTCCGGCAAATCCCACGAGCCTGCGGTCGAGCTGGCCGAGAAGATCAAGGACGTCACCCCCGGCAATATGGCCCGCGTGATCTACCAATCGTCCGGCTCCGAGGCCAATGACACCCAAGTCAAACTGGCGTGGTACTACAACAATGCCCTTGGGCGGCCTGAGAAAAAGAAGATCATATCGCGCAAAAAAGGCTATCACGGGGTGACGATCGTGGCCGCCTCCATGACCGGCCTGCCCTATAATCACGCAGATTTCGACCTGCCTGTGGACCGGATCAAACACACATCCACCCCGCATTATTGGCGCGAAGGACACCCCGGCGAAACCCAAGAGGAATTCTCCGCCCGCCTTGCCCAAGACCTGTCCGATCTGATCGCAGCAGAAGGCCCCGACACAATCGCCGCCTTCATCGCGGAACCTGTGATGGGCGCAGGCGGCGTGATTACCCCGCCCAAAGGCTATTTCGAGGCGATCATGCCCATCCTGCACGAGCATGATATCTTGTGCATCTCCGATGAGGTGATCTGCGGCTTCGGGCGTACCGGAAACTGGTTCGGGGCCGAAACCTTCAACATGCAACCCACCTCCATCTCCATGGCCAAACAACTCACGGGCGGCTTTATCCCGCTCTCGGCAGTGGCCATTAACCGCGATATGGCCGACGTGATCGAAGCCAATTCGGGCAAAGTGGGGCTGCTGGGCCATGGCTTTACCTATGGCGGCCACCCGGTCGGCTGTGCGGTTGGCATCAAAACGCTGGAAATCTACCAGCGCGACAACATTGTCGGCAAAGTTGCCCGACAAGCCCCCGCGTTCAAAGCGCATCTGGACCGGCTGTCGCAACACCCGCTGGTGGGCGAGGCCCGCGCCTCGGGGCTGATGGGCGCGCTGGAACTGTCGCCAGATGGCACACCCAAAACCTTTGAACATCCAGGCAAGGTCGGGGCCAAAGCGGCCGCCGAGATGCTGTCGCGCGGGGTGATCTTGCGCGCCATCGGCGATAGCCTCGCCTTTTGCCCGCCGATGATCATCACCGACGCCGAGCTGGACGCGCTGTTCGCGCCGGTTGAAGACGCGCTCGATGCCACATACATCTGGGCTAAGACAGAAGGTCACATCACTTCATAACGGGAGCATCACAATGAGCCTACGCATCAACGACATTGCACCAGACTTCACCGCCGACACCACCCATGGTGAGATCAAATTCCACGACTGGATTGGCGACGGCTACGCGATCTTGTTCAGCCACCCCAAGGATTTCACGCCCGTGTGCACGACCGAGCTTGGGGCAATGGCAGGCATGACCGCCGAGTTTACCAAACGAAACGCAAAGATCCTCGGCATCTCCGTGGACCCGGTCGATAGCCACCACAAATGGAAAGCCGATATCGAAAGCCTGTCGGGCAATTCGGTGGACTATCCGCTGATCGCCGATACAGAGCTGAAAGTGGCCAAACTTTACGACATGCTACCGGCCAGCGAGAGCGGCAGCTCGGAGGGGCGCACGCCTGCGGACAACCAAACCGTGCGCTCTGTGTTTGTGATCGGGCCGGACAAAAAGGTGAAACTGACCCTGACCTATCCGATGACCACAGGCCGGAATTTTGATGAGATTTTGCGCGCCATCGACAGCATCCAGCTGACCGCCAAGCACCAAGTGGCGACGCCTGCCGGATGGCAACCCGGCGATGATGTGATCGTCACAGCCGCCGTGTCCGACGAGGACGCGCAAACGCGCTTTGGCGGCTTTGACAAAGTGCTCCCCTATTTGCGCAAAACCAAACAACCGAACTGACCTGAAAACCGCCCCTGCCCGCCACGCTTGACCGCGCGGGCGGGGCAAATTGCCCACCCCCATTTACAACCAATTCGCACTCGGGGCCTTTGCGCACCCGTCAACTGCCCGTTGTCACTGAGGCATGTTCGCGCATGCCCGAGTTCAAAATACCCCGGCGACGCGCCCGTGCCACCGATAAGACACCTGCGCGCCCAAAACCTCGGAAAAGCCGATCCAATAGGCCGTTTATGAGCCGGAATAAGCCCCCAACCTTTTGGCATACGGGCAACGGCTGGGCAGAATGTCACCGCCTCAAAATACCGCACACACACTGCCGCCAAAGGTTAATATCTTTCGCCTCAAACCCCACAAACCCATGATAACAAGCCATTTCTCAACCCGCGAAAACCTTAACAACTGTGCTACTGTGCTAGCACAGTAGAAATGCGCCCCCACACCCAAACCGCCCCGACACCGGTCCAAAACGCAAATACCTATGGTTGAAGCCGACCGCGATCTCTATGCTCACCGCCATGAGCCCAACGCCAACCATCGCCCATGATCCGCTGCGCGCCATCGCGCTTAAAATCAGCTCCGTGATCGTGTTCACAGGCATGGCGACCTGCATCAAAGCCGCCTCCGGCGAAGTCCCCCCCGGCGAGGCCGCATTCTTCCGCTCCTTCTTCGCCATTCCCGTAATCCTGATGTGGCTGGCATGGAGCCATGACCTCAAAGACGGCCTCAAAACCAACAACCTCAAAGGCCACCTGTGGCGCGGCGTGATCGGAACCAGCGCCATGATCCTGGGCTTCACATCACTGGCCTTCCTGCCCCTGCCCGAGGCTACAGCCATCGGGTTCGCCGCCCCCATCATCACCGTCGTGCTGGCGGCAATATTTCTGGGCGAAACCATTCGCATTTACCGATTGGCCGCCGTTCTGATGGGTCTTGTAGGGGTGATCATCATCCTGTCACCGCGCTTGGGAACCTCCACCGATACGCTGACCACATTGGCCACGATCGGGGCATTGGCAGCGCTGGGCTCAGCCATCCTGCGCGCCTCCGCCCTGATCTTCACCCGCAAACTGGTGGTCAAAGAAAACACCCCCGCCATCGTGTTCTATTTCTCGTCCATCGCCG
The DNA here is from genome assembly GCA_937920555.1 of uncultured Paracoccaceae bacterium. Lineage (GTDB taxonomy): Bacteria > Pseudomonadota > Alphaproteobacteria > Rhodobacterales > Rhodobacteraceae > CAKZTM01. Next base: position 3,254 of record CAKZTM010000077.1, read on the forward strand.
CGATCCTGACCCTGCTGACACTGCCGTTTGGGTGGACAATCCCACCCCTGAAAGAGGCGATCTACCTCGTCGCATCAGGCATTTTCGGCGGGCTGGGGCAAATCTTACTGACCAACTCCTACAGATACGCCCCCGCAGGGGTGATCGCCCCGTTTGACTACACCGCCATGATCCTGGCCCTGATCATCGGCTATGCAATCTTTGGCGAAGTCCCGACCCTCACAGTGCTGGCCGGGGCGGCCTGCGTGATCGCAGCCGGCATCTTCATCATCTACCGTGAACGCCAACTTGGCCTGAAACGCGGCCCGGCACGCTCGGTGACACCCACGCAGGGTTGAACTCACATCCGATTTAAGGAACAAGGCGACCCATGCTGATCTACAAGATTTTCCGCGCACAAGAATGGGCCGCACTGCAAACAAACGGCACCACCAAGGGCGCACCCATCGATATCGCCGACGGCTATGTGCATTTCTCAACCGCCGCTCAGGCCCAAGAGACCGCCGCCAAGCATTTTGCCGGTGAAGACGGGCTGGTTCTGCTGGCCTGCTCGGCCTCGGATATGGGCGATGACCTGAAATGGGAAATCTCGCGCGGCGGCGATAAATTTCCGCATCTGTACCGCGAATTGCGCCTCTCGGACGTCCTGCTGCACAAACCCTTGCCGCTTTTTGAAGGTGTGCACCAATTCCCGGATGACATGGAATGAGGCTGGCAGAACAAATCGGCCTAAAACTTCTCCACCAGATCGACCCGGAACGGGCACATGGGCTGGCGATCCGCGCCTTGCAGATGGGCCTGACACCCTACACAACACCGCCCAGCTCCGAGCGGCTCAAAACCAACCTTGCGGGGCTGGAACTGCCCAATCCCATCGGGCTTGCCGCAGGGTTTGACAAAAATGCGACCGCGATTGACCCGCTATTGCGGTCTGGATTTGGCTTTGTGGAAGTGGGCGCCGTCACCCCCCGCCCGCAACCGGGCAACCCCAAACCGCGGCTGTTTCGTCTGACCGAGGACCGCGCCGTGATCAACCGGTTTGGCTTTAACAATGACGGGATGGAGGCGGTGGCCCCCCGTTTGGCTGCCCGCTCGGCTCCGGGCATCGTCGGGATTAATCTGGGCGCCAATAAAGACAGCACCGATAAGGCCAAGGATTTCGCCCAAGTGCTGAAACATTGCGGTCCGCATGTGGATTTCGCCACGGTTAATGTGTCCTCGCCCAACACCGAGAGGTTGCGCGACCTGCAAGGCAAAGATGCACTGACAGCCGTTCTGGCAGGGGTGATGGAGACCAATGCAGGGCTAAAGACGCCGATCCCGATTTTCCTCAAAGTGGCCCCCGATCTGGACGGCAACCAAATCGACGAAATTATCGAGGCCGCCACCGAGACCCGGATCCATAGTATATTTGCGACAAATACGACCCTATCGCGCCAAGGGCTCAAGAGCGCAGATGCAAACCAAGCCGGTGGATTGTCCGGCGCCCCCCTGATGGGCCCCTCGACCAAAATTCTCAAGGAATTTGCAGATCGATTGGGCGGCCAAATTCCACTGGTGGGGGTTGGTGGCGTTTCCTCAGCCAAGGACGCCAAGCGCAAACTGGACGCCGGTGCCACGGCCGTGCAGCTTTACTCGGCGCTGGTCTATGGCGGTATCTCTTTGGCCCGCGACATCGCAATTGAGCTGGACAGACTGATAGCGCCCGCCAAACCCTAGAGCGTTCCGCTTTAAACCCGCAAACCCCAAACTTTCGGGCATCCGCCTCATGGGCCCCACCTGCGGCTCAGCGTTCGGGTCTGCATCTGCGCCTACGTCTGCGTTTAGGTCTGCATCTGCGTCAGTGTCGGCGCCTAGGTCTGCATCTGCGCCCACGTCTGCGTTTAGGTCTGCATCTGCGTCTGCATCTGCGCCTAGGTCTGCGTTTGGGTCTGTGCCCGCATCTGCGTCAGTGCCCGCATCTGTGCCCACGTCTGAATCTGTGCCCGCATCTGCGCCTAGGTCTGCATCTGCGTCCACCCACTCAATACCCGACAATTTTCATCAACGTTGCTACTTTTCTAGAAGAGTAGAACTGGAAAATGTAACAATTTCAGCCCCATAACCCACATCGTTTCAGTCGTGTTAATGTTTAAAAGCCTACCAACCCCACAAACAGGCTCAACCCGAAGCGGCTTTTTCCAGAGCCGGATAGCGCCGCCAAAGGGTCAAAGCGCGGGCCACAAATGACACGTAAAGCGCCATCCAAAGCCCGTGCACCCCGAACCATCCGACGCAAAGCCAGAGCGCAATCAGATAGATCACCAACGCCTCCAAGGCCGCGTTTCGCATGTCCTTGGTACGGGTCGCCCCGATGAACACGCCGTCCAGCATCCAGGCCGCGATCCCAACAATGGGCGAGAAAACCACCCACAACAAATAGCCCTTAGCCTCGGCCCGAACCTCCACGGAGGTCGCCATCAGATCGATCAACCAAGGCCCGAACATAGCGAAAAACAGCGCCATCAACACAACCGCGAAAAGCCCCCAAAGGCTTGTAATAATCGCAGATTTTCGCAAAGCAAACCGCTGCTTTGCCCCCATGGCTTGGCCCACCAAAGCCTCGGCCGCGAACGCAAAACCATCCAGCGCATAGGCGGTAATCTCCAAGAATTGCAACAAAATCTGCGTGGCGGCCAAAGGCACATCCCCAAAGGCGCTGGAGCGGAACACAAACAGGATGAACATGGCGTTCAACACAAGCGACCGCACGATGATATCGCTCGACACCCCCAGCAAACGCCGCAATCGCACGGGATCAAACACCCGCGCCCAGTCCTTCCATTGGGAGCCCGCGAACGCGGCCCCGCAAAGCCACACCCCAAGCCCCAATCCGGTCCATTCCGCGATCAAGGTTGCGACGGCCACGCCCTCCACCCCCCAGCCGAACCCGAGGACAAACAGGACATCAAGACCCGCGTTCAGCCCGTTCATCCAGAGTTGCAAAACCAGAACCGAGCGCGTCTTCTCCATGGCGATCAGCCAGCCATTGATGGCAAACAAGGCAATCGCAGCAGGTGCGCCCCAGATGCGGATCGACAGATAATCGCGCGCCAGCCCTTCCACCTCGGGACTGGCCGGGGCGACATAGAAAGCGCCCGCAAAAACAATCCCTTGCAGGACAACAAACAGCAATCCACCAATTGCGCCGATGATCAATCCGCGGGTCAGAAGCGCACCGGTTTCGGCCACCTCGCCCGCCCCCCGCGCCTGCGCCACAAGACCGGACAACCCCATGCGCAGAAACCCGAAAAACCAGTAGAGGGAGGCTAAAATAATCGCGCCGATCCCCACCGCACCGATGGGGGCTGCCAGTCCCATCTGACCCACAACGCCGGTGTCAACCGCGCCCAATATGGGCACAGTCGCATTGGAAATCACAATCGGAATAGCGACCCGCAAGACCCGGCGATGGGTCACTGTCTCCGGTGAAATTCCCAGATCAGTCATGGGTCATATAGGCCTTGGACGAGAGCGATAAGGGCGATTAATCCCTCATGTCACAGCCCCCGTCCAAGCACAATTGTTTAGGCTTCAACCGCCTTCATGAAACGGTCACGAATGACAACCGGATCCATGGTGATGACAGGCAGTTTGATGTTTCCACTGTCGCATTTGCTGACAATGATCGTCATCTTTTTGCTGTCGATAGCCTCTTGCAGCACCTTGCCCGTATCCACGTCCTGACAGGTCACCACATTCTCGCATCCACACGCAGCCGCAACCGCCTCCAGCTTGGTCTTTTTGCCCGCATAGGTGGGCTGATCGCCGGTGGAGCCGTAAGATCCGTTGTCGATAATCAGCAAAATGTAATTGTCAGCCACATTGTTGGCGATGGTCGGAAGCGTGCCCAAATTGGTCAAAACCGACCCGTCCCCATCAATGGAGATGACAGTCTTGTCCTGCGCCAGAGCCAGCCCCAACCCGATGGAGGATGACAATCCCATCGTGCCGAGCATGTAAAAATTGGTCGGTTGGTCGTCGATCATGTGCAGCTCTTGGCTGGGCAGACCGATGTTACAGACCACCAGCTGGTCGCGCAAAATGGGTGCGATGTCTTTTAAGATTTCTGAACGGATCATTGGTCCCCGTAGCCTCCCCAGAAATTGGCGTCGGTCAGGATGGCGACCGGCTTGTTGCACATGAATGTGTATTTCAGGATATTATCGAGCTCTTCGGCATCCGCCTGAGTGTGGAAATGATAGGTCGGAATGTTCATTTGCGCCAAAAGCGCTTTGGTGTGCACGGCCATTTCCACCTGACAGGCCACAGGCTCGCGCAGCTCCCCTCGGTAGGAAATCAACATCGGCAAGGGCATCCGGTAGTATTGGATCAGCGTGGCCAGCGTGTTGATCGTCACACCAATGGCGGTGTTTTGCATGATGATCGCCGGGCGTTTGCCGCCCATAAAGGCCCCCGCACAAAGACCCATGCCTTCGTCTTCTTTGTTGGACGGAATGTGGAAAATCTCGGGGCGGGTTTCCACCTCGTCAATCACGCCCGCAAGCTGCTTGCAGGGGACCGTCGTGACGAATTCAACGCCATTGGCGACGAAATCATCCACTATTTTGCTATCAATCGACACGTCTGATGGCTCCTTCGTTTAAGATATCTAAAAAGTCGGCAATTAGTCTTCGGCCGCACTCAGGTCGAAATTTTCGCCGGGAAAATACTTCGCAAGGCGCACATCGGCAGTGCGCGCATGACCTTCCATGCCCTCCAGACGCGAAATCCGCGCAGTGGCCACGGCCACGTCTTTGGACCCTTCGCGGGTCGCCCGCTGCCACGTCACGATCTTCATGTATTTGTGCACAGACAGACCGCCGGTGTATTTGGCCGCACCCGATGTGGGCAGAACATGGTTGGTGCCGGAGGCTTTGTCACCAAACGCCACCGTGGTTTCTTCGCCCAAAAAGAGCGAGCCGTAGCATTGCAACCGCTCCAACCACCAATCGAGATCCTGCGCCTGAACGGTCAGATGCTCCGGCGCATATTCGTCCGAACAGGCCGCCATCTCTTCACGATTGTCGCACAGGATCACTTCCGCATAATCGCGCCACGCGGCCTCGGCATTTTTGCCGTTGAGCTCCGGCAAATCCGCGATCAGGGGCGGCACCAGCTCCATAACCTTCTCGGCCAAAGCCTTGTCATCCGTGACCAGCCAAACAGGCGAGTTATACCCGTGCTCGGCCTGCCCGACGAGGTCAGCGGCCACAATTTCAGGGTCCGCAGTGTTGTCCGCCAAAATCAAACTGTCGGTGGGGCCCGCGAACATATCAATGCCCACACGGCCAAACAGGATACGCTTGGCTTCCGCCACAAACTGGTTGCCCGGACCCACCAAAATATCCGCTTTGGGCAGATCAAACAGCCCAAACGCCATGGCGGCCACACCTTGAACACCACCAAGTGCCAAGATCGTATCCGCACCGCAAACATGGGCCGCATAGATGATCGCAGGTGCAATCCCAACGCCCGGACGGGGCGGCGAACAGGCCACAATATTCTTGCATCCTGCCACTTTCGCCGTGGTCACAGTCATAATCGCAGAGGCGATATGGGAATACCGGCCACCGGGAATATAACACCCGGCGGTCTGACATGGGATGAACTTCTGGCCCGCAATCAGGCCCGGAACGACCTCATATTCAATATCCGCGCAGGTCGCCTTCTGGGCTTGCGCAAACCGTTTCACATTGTCATGGGCGAACTGGATATCCTGCTTCAGCTTTTCCGGCACCAACGCTGATGCCGCCTCAATCTCGGCGGCGGTCAGCTTGATATTACCATCATATTTGTCGAATTTTGCTGCATATTCCAAAGCCCCCGCATCGCCGCGCGCCTCAATATCATCAAGGATACCCTGAACCGTGTCGCGGACATCTCCCGCATCGGTCATCGATGTGCGCGGTGCCTTCTTGAGATAAGTGCGGGACATTGGCGGGACCTCCTGTTGAATGGCGTTTTTGGCTTTGGTGAATCACCTTGCAAGCTACAATGTAATAGCTTACATTTCGCCATGCAAGCCATTACATTGCGCTGAAGGCAAAAATGAACGGACCCAAACGCAGCCTCCCGACACTCGAAGATGTCGCCCAACGCGCAGGCGTCTCTACGGCCACGGTCTCGCGCTGCCTGAATGAACCGGCCAAAGTCTCAGAGGCCACCCGCTCAAAGGTCATGGCCGCTGTCGAGGCGCTCAAATACACCCCCAATTTTGGTGCCCGCGCCATCGCCGCCAACCGCACAGGCATCATTGGCGCGATCATCCCAACCATGGAAAACTCCATATTTGCCAGAGGGATAGAGGCTTTCCAAAAATCGCTTGTGGCGGTCAATGCGACGATGATTGTGGCCAGCTCCGCCTATGATCCGGATCAGGAAGCCAAACTGATCCGCACCATGGTCGGGCGCGGCGCAGACGGCTTGCTGTTGATCGGAACCGACCGCGACCCGGACACTTACGCCTATCTCAATGAGCGCAACATTCCTTACGTGATCGCATGGGCCTGCTCGCCTGATCCGACGCAATCCTACGTGGGCTTTGACAATCATGCGGCCTCCACCAAGCTGGTTGCCCACGCAATTGCGCAAGGGCACCGCTCGATCGCTTACATTTCCGCCAAAATCGCCACCAATGACCGGGCCCGCGAACGGGTACTCGGTGCATTGCGCGCCATCAAAGACGCCGGTCTTAACCCCGAAATCATGCATTTAAGCCAGACCGATTACAGCGTTGATAATGGCCGAAGCACTGCCACAAACATCCTGCAAACCACCCCGGAGACAACCTTGATCATCTGCGGCAATGACGTGCTTGCGGTGGGGGCAATTCAGGCGGCGCAATCCTTGGGCCGCAAGATCCCCGACGATCTGTCGATTGTGGGTTTTGACGATATTGAGCTGGCCACGGTCATCCACCCTGCCCTGACCACGGTTCATGTGCCCCATAGCGATATGGGCAGGATTGCCGCCGAGGCATTGCTGACCCTGACCAAGACGCCCCAGCCGCCCATTCGCATTCGGCTGAAAACCCGGACCATGGAGCGCGGCTCGCTGGGGCCACCGCCCACCGCCTGACGACCAAAGCACAAAACAACATTGTCGCGGCGAAATCTGTGGCCTATGGTATACCACATATCGAGATTCGGAAGAGCGCGAACTGCGCCATAAGAACGTCGGGAGGATTGGAATGGCCGGAGCCGTGTCGCTCAAGCCCGTGGATGTGAACTTCACTCTGAAGGACCACATCTATGACGTGCTTCGTGACGCTATTCTGGGCACCAATATCTACGACGAAGATGCCGATCTGCGCCTTGATGAGCGTAAAATGGCGGAACAATTGGGCATTTCCCGCACGCCGATCCGCGAGGCCCTCGCCCGGCTGGAGCAAAACGGCCTTGTTCAAATCCTGCCGCGCAAAGGCGTCTATATTTGCAGAAAAACCCGCGATGAGGTCATGGAAATGATCGTTGTGTGGGCCGCGCTGGAAAGCATGGCCGCCCGTTTGGCCACCCAAGAGGCCACAGATGCAGAAGTCCGGGCCTTGCGCAAATTGGCCGAAAAACACGCAGCAATTGATTCCGATGACGATATTGAAGCCTATTCTCAGGCCAATATCCGCTTTCACCAGCGCATTTTGGAACTGTCCAAATGCAGCGCGCTCAAAGAGACCACCGACACGCTGTTTATGCACATGCACGCCGTGCGCCGCCGGGCCATCGGCGAGGCGAACCGGGCCGAACGCTCGGTGGCGGATCACATGGCGATCGTTGATGCACTTGAGGCGCGCGACGCGGAGCGGGCCGAGACGCTGGTGCGCGAGCATTCCATGCGCCTGCGCGCGCATATTCGCAAAACATGGATCGAAATAGACGACAATTCGGGCACAAAAAACGCCGTGCACTCATGATGCACGCGGGATGGAGATGGAACTATGGCTGACGGTGGCAAAACAAATGTAGAGGCTGAAACTTCCGGTAATCTCACCGACGGGTTTCACCTGCTCATTGACGCGCTCAAACTCAATGACGTGGAAACCATTTACGGTGTGCCGGGGATCCCGATCACCGATTTTGGCCGCATGGCGCAGGCCGCCGGTCTTCGGGTTCTGTCGTTCCGTCACGAGCAAAACGCGGGCAACGCGGCGGCCATTGCAGGCTTTTTGACCAAAAAACCGGGCATTTGCCTGACCGTGTCTGCGCCGGGCTTTCTCAACGGCCTGACCGCTTTGGCCCATGCCACCACCAATTGCTGGCCGATGATCCTGATCTCCGGCTCGTCTGAGCGTGAAATCGTCGATCTGATGCAGGGCGATTACGAGGAAATGGACCAACTGGCCATCGCCAAACCGCTGTGTAAGGCCGCCTACCGTATCCTGCACGCCCAAGACATCGGCATCGGGGTCGCGCGCGCCATTCGCGCCGCCGTCTCAGGCCGTCCGGGCGGGGTTTATCTCGATATTCCGGGCAATCTTCTGGGCCAAGTGATGGACGAGGTCGAAGGCGCCAAATCCTTGGTCAAAGTGATCGATGCGGCTCCGGCGCAAATCCCTGCGCCCGATGCGGTTGATCGCGCCATTGATGTGATCAAATCCGCCAAGAAGCCCCTGATTATACTCGGAAAAGGTGCCGCATACGCACAGGCGGATGATGCGGTGCGTGCCTTCGTTGAAACCTCCGGCATCCCGTATCTGCCAATGTCTATGGCCAAGGGTCTTTTGCCCGATACCCATGACTTGTCCGCTGGTCCAGCCCGCTCGCTGGTACTCAAGGAAAGCGATGTGGTCATCATGGTCGGCGCGCGGCTCAATTGGCTTCTGTCCCACGGCAAGGGCAAACAATGGGGCGAGCCGGGCTCAACCAAATTCGTGCAAATCGACATTGAACCGCGCGAGATGGACAGCAATGTCGAAATTGCAGCCCCGCTTGTGGGCGATATCGGCTCTGTGCTGACCGCGCTCACGGACGCAATGGGCAAAAACTTCCCCAAAGCCCCGACAGAGTGGGTAGATGCGGTCAAAGCCAAAAAAGACGCCAATATCGCGAAAATGGCCCCGACCTTGCAAAACAACGCCTCGCCGATGAACTACGCAGGCGCATTGGGGGCCCTTCGCACCATCATCAAGGAACGCCCAGATGCAATTCTGGTCAATGAAGGGGCCAACACGCTCGATTTTGCCCGCTCCATTATTGATATGTACAAACCCCGCAAACGCCTCGATGTGGGCACATGGGGCGTCATGGGCGTGGGCATGGGCTCGGCCATTGCCGCGGCCGTCGAGACCGGTCTGCCGGTGCTGGCGGTTGAGGGCGACAGCGCCTTTGGCTTTTCGGGCATGGAGGTGGAAACCATCTGCCGCTACAACCTGCCGGTCTGCATCGTCGTGTTCAACAATAACGGCATCTACCGGGGCACAGACGTCAATACCAACGGCACCGACGACCCGGCCACAACCGTGTTTGTGGAAAACAGCCGCTACGACCAGATGATGGCAGCTTTTGGCGGCGTCGGCGTTCAGGCCGAAAACCCCGATGAGCTGGCCCGCGCCGTGAATGCGGCCATGGACAGCGGCAAACCCACACTTATCAACGCAATCATTGACCCCAAAGCAGGTAAGGAAAGCGGCAATATCGGCTCGCTCAACCCTGTCAGTGTGGTTTCAAAAAAGTAAGGCAAAGCCAATGAAAGCTCTTGAAGGTATCAAAGTTCTGGATTTCACCCATGTCCAGTCTGGCCCCACATGCACACAGCTTTTGGCATGGTTTGGCGCCGATGTGCTCAAAGTGGAACGCCCCGGTGTGGGCGACGCCACCCGCAAACAATTGGTCGATGTGCCCGGCGCCGACAGCCTCTACTTCACCATGCTCAACCACAATAAACGCTCCATCGAGCTGAATTCCAAAAACGAGACCGGCAAAGAGGTTCTGACCCGCCTGATCGAAGAATGCGACGTGCTGGTGGAAAACTTCGCGCCCGGTGCTCTGGACCGGATGGGCTTCTCCTGGGAACGCATCCAAGAGATCAACCCGCGCATTATCCTTGCCTCCATCAAAGGCTTTGGCCCCGGAAAATACCAAGATTGCAAAGTCTATGAGAACGTCGCCCAATGCGCAGGCGGGGCCGCCTCCACCACGGGCTTTCGCGACGGACCACCATTGGTCACAGGCGCGCAAATCGGCGATAGCGGCACCGGCCTGCACCTTTGCCTTGGCATCGTGACGGCACTTTTCCACCGGGAAAAATCCGGGCGCGGCCAGAAAGTCTCGGCGGCGATGCAAGACGGCGTGCTGAACCTCACACGGGTCAAACTGCGCGACCAGCAACGGCTCGCAAAAGGCCCGCTGAGCGAGTACTCGCAATTTGGCGAAGGCATCCCGTTTGGCGAAGCCACACCGCGTGCGGGCAACGATAGCGGCGGCGGACAGCCGGGCCGCATCCTCAAATGCAAAGGCTGGGAACAAGATCCCGACGCCTACACATATTTCATCTGCCAAGCGGCGATCTGGGAACGGATTTGCGACGTGATCGGCGAGCCGGAGTGGAAAACCAAAGAGGGATACGCCACCCCGCCCGAGCGGTTGGACAAGCTCAACGCCATCTTTGAGCGCATTGAGCAATGGACCATGACCAAAACCAAGTTCGAAGTGATGGCCGAATGCAACCCCCATGACATCCCCGTGGGGCCCATCTTGTCCACCAAAGAACTGATCGAAGATGAAGGCCTGCGCGCCACCGGCACCATCGTGGAATGCGACCACCCTGAGCGGGGACGCTACGTCTCTGTGGGCTGCCCGATCAAACTGTCCGACAGCCCCGTTGATGTGGAACGCTCCCCGCTTTTGGGCGAACACACTACGGAAATTCTGGAACAAGTGCTGGGCTATAGCGGTGAAGACCTCGCCCGCGTGATCGACAGCGGTGCGGTTGGCACCATCAAAGTGGCGGCAGAATGATGCGTATCATAGTCATGGGCCAGCAGGCATTCGGCAAAGACGCGCTCGCTAAAATTCTGGACGCGGGCACCGACGAGGTGGTCGCGGTCTATTGCGAGCCGAACCGCGAAGGCAAACCGGACGACCCAATCAAGGAATTTGCGCTCGAAAAGGGCCTGCCTGTACACCAGCCCAGTGACTTTGACGACAAAGAAGTGCTGGAACAATTGGGCTCCTACAAGGCCGATCTGATGGTCATGGCCTTTGTGAATGTGTTTGTGCCAGAGGCGGCCCGCGACATGCCGACCCACGGCTCGATCTGCTTTCACCCGTCGCTGCTGCCCAAATATCGCGGACCCTCTGCGGTCAATTGGCCGATCATTATGGGCGATACCAAATCGGGCTTCTCGTGGTTTTATCCGTCCGACGGGCTCGATGAAGGCGACAGCCTGATGCAATGGGAATGCGATATTGATCCCGATGACACGGTGATCAACCTCTACTTCAAGAAAATCTACCCCAAAGCCATCGATAGCGTGCTGGAGGTCTGTGACCTCTTCCGTGCCGGCAACCCGCCCCATATTGTGCCCGATGAGGCGCAAGCCAGCTACGAGCGGCGCTGCACCAAAAAACACGCCCGCATCGACTGGAACAAGCCGGTGGGGCAGGTCTACGACCTCATTCGCGGCACCAATCCCGCACCGGGCGCATGGACGACCCTTGGCGGCGCTGAAATCAGCGTCTACGACGCCCAAAGGGTGCCCGGCGACGGCATTTCTGGCCGCGTCATGGCGGTCTCGGATGACGGTGTGACCGTGCAATGCATTGGCGGGCGTATCTTGATCAAACGGGTCAAGGCAGGCGACGGCAAAGTCCCGGCCTCTGAATGGGCCGCAACTGCGGGCATTGCCCCAAAGATGGAGTTGGGCACGTGATCCGCAAAATCCTCGTGCCCGTCCGCGGCGACGGCAAAGGCGACAATGTGCTTGCCCATGCAGCGGCTTTGGCAAGGCGCTCGGGCGCACATGTGGAAGTGGCCCATTGCAGGCCCCGCCCCGACGATATGCTGCCCTACGGCGTGCCGGTCCCGGCCATGTTCCGCGAGCAATTGCGCACACAGGCCAGCCAACTGGCCGATGCCGAAGAAGCCGTGCTCAAGGGCGAGTTTAATGCCCTGTGCAAAAGCTACGACCTTGAAATCGTCGCGACTCAAAGCGAAGACGAAGCCACAGCCGCTTGGGTTGAAGGCACCGGACGGCAGGTCGATATCATCAAAAACCGGGGCCGCCTGTCGGACCTGATTTGCGTGGCCAAACCGGACCGCGACCGCAATTTGGGCTCCAACACGCTCAAAGCAGCGCTGTTCAACACCGGCCGCCCGGTGATGATGTGCCCGCCCGCAGACCCGCTCCCCGCGCAGCTTGGTGCCAAAATCGCCATCGGCTGGAATGGCTCGACAGAAGCCGTGCGCGCCGTTGTGATGATGCGCCGGGTGATCGAAGCCGCCGATGAGGTGACGATCCTCAGCTCCGGCTCCAGCCCCGATGGCAACCGGGCCGCAGACCTCAAGGATTACCTGACATTGCGCGGTATCGCCTCAAAACTGCACCCGTTTGACGCCGGGCGCAACGCCGGGGCCGGACTGATGACCGCCGCCCAAAAGATCGGCGCGGATATGCTCATCATGGGCGCCTACAGCAATAGCCATGAACGCGAAACAGTGTTTGGAGGGAATACACAAACGGTGGTCGATACAGCCACCATGCCCGTTGTTTTTGTACATTAAAGAGTGAAATACGGCCCGCCAAAACGGGTCCAACAAGCCGCGCAAAGACGGCAACTGAAAAGGCGGAGGGGGCAATCCCTTCGTTCAAGACATAATAATCCAACTGGAGGAATACATAATGAAAAAGCGTATGTTCTTAGGATTGGCCGGAGCGGCAGCAATGGTGCTCTCGTCAATCGGTGGATCTGCTCAGGCGTTTGAGCCCACAAAGCCAATCGACTTTGTGATTATGGCCGGTGCCGGTGGTGGCGCTGACCAAATCGCACGTTTCATTCAGTCCGTGGCTGAGAAAAAGGACCTGACATCACGTCCGCTCGTGCCCAACAACAAAGGTGGCGGCTCTGGTGCTGAGGCACTGATCGCACTCAAAGGGGCCAGTGATCCCGACCACACAATCTTGGTCACACTGAACTCCTTCTTTGCCACTCCACTGCGCCAGAAGGCGCTGGATATCGACATCCAGACCTTTACACCGGTCGCTATGATGGGCGTCGATCCGTTTGTGCTTTGGGTCCACAAAGACAGTGGCATCACCACATTCGAGCAGTGGCTTGAAACCGTGAAAGCAGCCAATGGCGAGTATGTCATGGGCGGTACAGGCAAAGGCCAGGAAGACAGCACGGTTATTGCGTGGATGGAAGGCGCCTACGACCTCAAGATCAAGTACATCCCCTATGATGGTGGTGGTGCGGTTGCCAAAGACCTCGCAGGTCAGCAGATCATGGCATCGGTCAATAACCCGGCTGAGGCCAAAGGCTTCTTCGAGTCCGGTGATGTGGTCCCTCTGATCGCCTTCTCTGACGAGCGTATGGAAGCCTATCCTGATGTGCGCACGGTCAAAGAGCTGGGCAATGACTTCAGCTACTATAACCAGCGTGCCGTTGTGGGCGCACCGGGCATGTCCGATGAGGCAGCAGCCTACTACCAAGAGCTGTTCAAAACCATCTACGACACAGCCGAGTGGCAGGAGTATATGGCCTCTGAAAGCCTCTCTCCTTTGTGGCTGAACGCAGAAGAGCAGACAGCTTACTGGGCGACACAAGTGCAAAACCACAAGGACCTGTTTGCGGCGATGGGCGAATAAGCCTCCACTGCAAATTAACCGATACGTAAGAGCAAGAAAAAGGGGGCCGGAATGCGGCTGGGAGAAATCATAACAGCGGGCGTTCTGGCCCTCTTGTCCATCTACCTGATGGTCAAAAGCTCTGAACTTGAGATCGGGTATATTAGCGGAGAAGGGCCCGGCGGCGGTGCTTGGCCCTTCTGGCTCTCGGCAATTATGCTGATTTGCACAGGCGTCATCGCCTATAACTGGTACAAACGCACCTCACCTCCGTCACAATCCACCGAGCCACTTCTAGACAGATATGGCTGGATGATGCTGCTCAAAGTCGGTGGCGGACTGTTTTTGTTCATTGCCCTGATCGACGTGATCTCCATGTACGGCGCAATGGCGGTGTTTTTGATCTACTATGTGGGCTTTTTAGGACGCCACTCATGGTTTTTGACCCTCTCCTTGGCGATTATCCTGCCCATTGTCTTCTTCTTCTTCTTTGAGGGCCTGATGCGGATCACAATGCCAAAAGGGCTGCCGTTCACTGAGCCATTCTTCAACGTCATGTACGAAATCATCTACTGACCGGACCAATAAGGTCAGGCCAAAACCGAAATACAAGGTAGGCAAATGGAAATTCTGGGACTTCTTGGCGATGGAATGTGGTTGTCCTTACAGCCACTGAACCTGATGCTTATTTTGATTGGCGTCACACTCGGACTGTTTATCGGCGCAATGCCGGGGCTGGGCTCGGTCAACGGGGTGGCGATCCTCTTGCCGGTGACCTTTCTGGTGCCGCCGGGCTCTGCGATCATCTTTCTGGCCGCAATCTACTACGGAGCCATGTATGGCGGCGCGATCAGCTCCATTACACTGGGCATACCGGGGGCCTCGACGGCGGTGGCCACCACATTTGACGGGCGACCGCTGGCACTGAATGGCCGCGCAAGCCTCGCCCTTGTGACCGCGGCAATCGCCTCCTTCATTGGCGGCACCGTGGCCAATATCCTGTTCACCCTGTTTGCACCGGTCTTGGCATCTGTGGCGCTGAACTTCGGCCCGCCAGAGATCTTTGCCCTCATGCTGCTGGCCTTTGCCACCTTCGTGGGGCTGGGCGGGGATGATATTCCCAAAACCATCTTCTCAATCTGTATCGGCCTTGTGTTCGCCGCAGTTGGATTTGACCAAATATCGGGCGCACCGCGCTTGGTCTTCTTTGACATCAGCGGCTTTTTGCACGGGATCAACTTCCTTGTGCTCGCCATCGGCGTCTACGGCATCGGAGAGATGCTGTGGACCCTCGACAGTACACGCGGCAAAATCACCTCCAGTGAGGCGAAAATGTCCTTCAAAGGCATTGTCGCCGACAGTAAGGAAGGGATGAAACGCGGCTGGAAAGGCACCACCGTGGGCTCGTTCTTGGGCTTCTTTGTGGGCATTTTGCCTGCGGCCGGCGCGACACCCGGCTCGCTGATGTCCTACGGCGTGACCAAAATGATCGCCAAAAATCCGCAAGAATTCGGCAAAGGCCATCCCGGCGGCGTCGCCGCCCCCGAGGCTGCGAACAACTCCGCCTCCACAGGCTCGATGCTGCCGATGCTGACCTTGGGCATTCCCGGCTCCCCCACCACCGCGATCCTTCTGGGCGGTATGGTGATTTGGGGCCTGACGCCCGGTCCGCGCATGTTCGTGGATCAAAGCGAATTTGTGTGGGGTCTGATCGGCTCTTTCTATGTCTCCAACTTCTTTGCACTGGCGATCAATCTGGCCTTTATCCCGCTGTTCATCTGGATGCTGCGGATGCCGTTCACCGTGCTGGCCCCGCTGATTTTCGTCCTGTCCGTGGTCGGGGGATTTGCCGCCACACGGGATATGCATGACGTGTGGTTGATGCTGGGCTTTGGTCTGGGCGCGTTCTTCTTGCGCAAGTTCGACTACCCGCTGGCCCCGGCTGTGCTGGCCATCGTGCTTGGCCCGATTGCCGAGCCAACCTTGCGCCAGTCCCTGCTGCTGTCTTCGGGCGATCCTGCGATCTTCTTCAACCGCCCCATCGCGGGGCCAATTACCATCGCTGCGATCATTTTGATCCTGTTGCCACTCTTTAAAGTGATCCGGGACAAAATGCGCACCCGAAATGCCGCGTGAGGACCAGTCCTATGACGCATGGAACCCCGGATTAACCTCCGAGATACCAACGCGCCTCCTGCCTTTGGTCACACTGTTTCGACCTGAGAACGGCACCGTCAGCTACCAAGACGCCAAAGAGGCCGCATCGTTTTGCGGCCTCAAACCTGCCGATATGGCAGCCTTCACCCTAAAGCGCCTGATCATCCATGAATTGCTGATCCGCGTGACCGCCGACCTGTCCGTGCCCGACGGCCCCAATTACGAAGAACTGGGGATCAACCTGCGCGGTATGGTTGCCCGGATCTTTGACACCCATGTGACGCCGCAGCTGGGCGAGCTGCAAGCCACCTTTGATGACCTCAAACGCCAGGGCGAGACACTGATCCGCTCGGAGCTGGACACCTGCATCTTCAACCGCCCCGCGCCGCAGGCACCGCCCAAAGGCCTGTTGAGCCGTCTGCTGGGCAAGTCTGAGCCCGCCACACCCACACGGGCGCCAGAAAGCCTCGCCCTTGATGAATGGCAAACCCAACTGGACGGCCAAACCGATCCGGCCCGTAAAGCGGCCCTGACCGCGCTGATCTCCATTGTGGGCGGGATCACCGCGACACGCGGGCGCTTGATGGCCGATGCGGACATCGTGACCCGGCTGGCGCTCAACATGTACCTCAACACCTATGGAAGCCGCCAAATCGGCGAAGCCACCCAGCCGATCATCCGCGATGCGGTCAAAGCGGAGGGCTACCGGTTCCTGCCCCCCCAGACCAAACCGTTCTTTATGAATGTCAAAGGGGCATCAGCCTCGGGCAAATCCACAATCCGGCCGCAACAACGCGCGCTGGCCGAACAACTGGACGTGCCTTGGGAAGACTTCGCCCTTGTCAGTCCAGACTATTGGCGGAAATACCTGCTCGATTACGACACGCTGGGCGAGGATTACAAATACGCCGCCATGCTCACCGGTCAGGAGCTGGAGATCATCGACAAGAAACTCGATACCTATATGACCGCCAAAGCCGCCCGCCAAGCCATCCCGCACCTGCTGATTGACCGCTTCCGCTTCGACAGCTTCTCCACGGATGCGCAAGGCAACCTCAACACCCGCCTGCTGACCCGCTTTGGCGATACAGTATTTTTGTTCTTTTTGGTCACGCCTCCCGCCGCCACCGTCGAAAGAGCCTATAAGCGCGGGCTCGAAACTGGCCGCTTCAAGGCGGTGGATGACCTGCTCTACCACAATATTGAGGCCTATACGGGCATGCCCGAATTGTTCTTCTCATGGGTGGCCGCACAGGACAAAAAGATCCATTTCGAGTTTCTGGACAATAGCGTGAAACTGGGCGAACGCCCGCGCACCATCGCCTATGGCTGGAACGATGCGATGACCGTTCTGGATATGGAAGGCCTGCACAATATCGACCGGTTTCGCGCGGTGAATGTGGAGGCGACAACCCCAAGCGAGGTGCTGCAACCGGCCCCCGATCTGACATTCCTGAGCCGCTGCATCGCAAAAATTGAAACGGTGACCTTCGTGAACCCCAAAAGCCGCACAATCTATGGGGCCACCAAAGCAGGCGAGTGGGTCAACCGCAGCCCCAAAACTGCCCCGGCCTCCGCCAAAGAATGGCTGGACCAACAGGGCTGGACGGATTGCCAAGAGAGCAAAGCCGACCAGATGAGCGCGGCCAGCTACGCACTGGATCAATCGCTCACTTTGGGGGTTTGGGGTGACGAAAAAACGCCCAAAACGCCCTAACCAGCCCGGCAATCAAACCCGCACTAAATCCCGCACTAAATCCCGCGCTAAATCCCGCACCCAACTCCAAAAATCCGTTTAATCCCAAATAGATACACCCAAATCCACAACTCTACTCTGCTAGCACAGTAGCACAGTTGTTAACCTTTTCCCGAATGCCCGACCAAAGGCATGGAGCATCGGCCATTTATTCTAAATCCCCACAGACCCTAAAGCGTTTTGCTTTTATCTTGAGACAGAGTGCATCACCCAACGCGTTGAAATCTTTGACTTCAGAAAGCTTTAGGTGGCGCCGGGTTTAAAGCGAAACGCTCTAATAGGACCGGGGCAGACCCAAAACATGCTCCGCCAAATACGACAAAATGAGATTGGTAGAGATGGGCGCCACCTGATAAAGCCGGGTCTCGCGGAACTTGCGCTCCACATCATAATCCTGCGCAAACCCGAACCCGCCATGGGTCTGCACACACACATTTGCCGCCTCAAAAGACGCATCCGCAGCCAACATCTTGGCCATGTTGGCCTCCGCGCCGGGGTTCTCGCCCGCCTCATACAAACGCAACGCCTCGCGCACCATCAACTCCGCCGCCCGCATGTTGGCATAGGCCTTGGCCACCGGAAACTGCACCCCCTGATTTTGCCCGATGGGCCGCCCGAAAACCGCACGCGCCTTGGCATAATCCACCGACCGCTCCGTGAACCACTTGGCGTCCCCCACACATTCCGCCGCAATCAAAATACGCTCCGCATTCATGCCTGACAGGATGTAGCGAAAACCGCGCCCCTCCTGCCCGATCAGATTGGCCGCAGGCACGCGCAAACCGTCGAAAAACACCTCCGTGGTGGCATGGTTCATCATCGTGCGAATGGGCCGGATGGTCAGACCATTGCCCACAGCCTCGCGCATATCCACCAGCAAAACCGACAGACCAGACGTGGCCTTGCCCCCCTCAGGGGCCGAAGTGCGCGCCAGCAGGATCATCAGGTCCGAATGCTCCGCCCGGCTGGTCCAGATTTTCTGACCAGTGACCACAAAATCATCCCCGTCGCGCTTGGCCGTCGTGCGCAAAGCCCCGGTATCCGTACCAGAGCTGGGCTCAGTCACCCCAAAAGCCTGAAGCCGCAGCGATCCATCCGCGATCCCCGGCAAATAAGCCTGCTTTTGCGCCTGAGAGCCGTGCCGCAAGAGCGTGCCCATTGTGTACATTTGCGCATGGCACGCCCCCGCATTCCCGCCGGAGCGGTGGATCTCCTCCAAGATCGCCGCCCCCGCCGACAGCGGCAACCCGGCCCCGCCATAAGCCTCCGGGATAAGTGCCGCCAGCCAGCCCGATTGGGTCAAAGCCTCCACGAACTGCGACGGATACGCCATGTCGCGGTCCAGCGCGCGCCAATAGGCACCGGGAAACCGGGCGCATAGCTTGGCCACCGCATCGCGAATGTCGCTATAGTCTTCCCGCGCATCAGTCATCGACGTTCCCTCAAAAGATGTACGTTATTGCTAAAGCGCTGCGGGTGAAATCGGAACCGTTTTCAGCGCATATGTCGCGGAAATCTTGGCGTTCAGGTTTTGTTAACGCGTCCCCGAGGCCGGTATTAAAATACCCTCAACTGTTACCAGATCCTTACCGAACGCCCCCTTAACCGCGCCCAATGTCCCGATTTGTCATATAGATGTCATACAGGAGTCATACACAAGTCATACACAAGTCATACAGTTTGATGCGTTTAAAAAGACCCGTTAACCATTTGATTCGAAGCCATAATTCCACCCCAAAGTCAAAAGAGGCGCAAATTGCGCCCCTTGCCGGTATTTCGCAGTCGCAACATTTGGGTCAGTCCTACCAATTGGCATTAAACCCGCGCGTGTCCACATGGACAAACGTGTTGTAAAGACCGATGCCACCTTTAAACAGGTTCTCCTCATCGCGAAGCTGCCCAAGCGCCTCGACCACATCGCGCGTGTCCATGCCCTTCACCGCGAAATCAAGCGCGCGAAATTGCATGTGATAGCTGCCGGGTTTGCCGCCCACGCACGCATTATAGGCAGGCGCGCGGTAGGCATTGGTGATCCGAATAACCCGGCCCAGACGGGCCCGAAGCGTGTCGAGAACCCGCACAGTGGGTGCCATATTGGGCCAATCGGACGGGTCGGGATAGCTGTTTTTGCCGTGACACACACCGCCACCAGAATGCCCACCGCCCAGATAAAGAAGCTCATCGGCACTAAAGTGGTTCAGGCTAAGCCCTTCTACAAACTCAACAAATTGGCCGTAATGCACCCAACTGGCAGCAGCAGAGTCCCGTTTGGGCGCCTCAAGCTCATCAAAAAGCGCGCGCAGCTCCGCCTCGCTCAGGCTTTCCTCCGTGGGGCCCTCATCGTCAAAAATATGGGCCGCCTGATCCGCATTGGCTTCGGGCTGATCCGGCACCGAGCCGACAATGGGTTTGGGCCGAACAGTGTCTGCGGGCGGGGCCACATCCCCCCAATTCACAAACGGTTTTTGCTTTTTAAACGCCCCGTCAGGCGTGCCGACAAACTTGAGCCGAGGCGTCTGGGTCGGATCGCCGATTTCCTCGGTCACGCGCTTGATGAACTCATAGTAATTGCCGTCAAACCGACCGTCCTGCCACACGCTCAAAAGCGCCCCGGTAAAGGCCCCAAACTGGGTGCCGTCACTGGCAAACTGATTGTCCTCACACGCCCCCATATTGAGCACACTGGCCCGCACAGGCGTGGTCAGAGGGTTCAGCATAACGCTCTCGTCAATCATGTCATAGCGACCTGCACGCGCTTGATATTCCTCAACATTATTGCGAACTGTGCGCATTGTAACGTCAATCGGAGCCGACCGTTTGGCGACCACATCCGGCATCGCACCGCGCAGCCAATCAGGCACGTTTGATGCCTCTTGCACCGTCGCGCGCACCATCGATCCAGAATGGCAAGTATCGGCCACAAGCAGCACCCGAACCCCCTCCTTGAACTTCGCCCAAAGATGGTAGAGTTCATCATCCGCAATCATCCCGTCATAGAGCAAAAGCGCCTCATCAAGCGCATCATCACCTTGCGAGACATCCTCATCCTTGTTCAGGTCGGGCATTTTGCCGCCATGGGCAGAGATCGACATCAAGAACATCTCACCGGGCCCAAGAGCCTCCGCCGCCGCCTCGATCCTGCCCACCACCGCGTCCCGGCTGGCCGCACGGGTCAGCAAAATATCGGTGTCATAGCCCAAACTGCGGGCCATTTTCTCCATGGAGATGGCATCGTTTTCGCAGGCCCTGAGCGCCCCGTCCCAACCGCCATAGTGGTTGCTGTCCACTGAATTCAGACCAACATGCAGGGACATTCCGCGCAATCCTTGAGGGCGCGGATTTGCGTCCCCGATCAACGCACTCCGGGTCTCAGCCGTGTCACCAAACGGTCCACGAAACACCACCGGTGCCGCGCGCGAGGCCCCTAAGGCCTCGATTTTCTTAGCAAATTTATCCGCCACACGCCCGTAACCGGCATTCTTGGGATGCAGCTCATCATGCCAACCACTGCTCCCGATCACGTCGCGACAATCGATGTATGTGAGGTTTGGCATCTTATCGCTGAGCCTGCGCAGGCCGCGGTTAAAGTGATCAATCAAAACCTTCACAATCGCCGCTTGCGTTCTGGCCCCGGTGATACCCAGCTCTTCCATCGGCTTGCCAAGCCATTTTTGCCCGCGAGGCACCGCATAGTCATAGCCGTGACACAGCACATGCACATGCGGCGTGGCTCCGCCCACATCCCGAACGATCCGCTCAAATTGCGCCAGCACATTTTCCAGCAGCCGGTGAAAGGACGGCTTGATATAGTCCTCGGGCTCAAAATCGGGGTTGAACCGCTCCAGATGCCGCTCCAGACGGCCTTCGCCCAGAAGGTCATTGCCACCGCCCGACAACAGCAAGATAGAGGCCCCCTCTCGCTTGAGCGCTTTGATATAGGCCCGCTCCTTGACCATGTCTTTGAGCAAATCCCCTGCCGCCGCCAAAGGATAAATCGCGTATTTGTGGCGCACGATCAGATGATCAATCGTATCTTCCAACAAAAGCGGATATTGCGACCAGCTGTCCCCTTCCGAGACGATAATCGGGCCCTCGTAATTGTTGCCGACAATCCGGTCATATTGGCCCTGCCGACGAATGCGGGCCATGAAATTGGCAAAGTTGAGCGCCCCTGCATTGCGCTGATCTGCACCGGCCCCGCTGGCCCGCGACACCGTCTCTGGGTTGACCTTGAACACCGGCGAGAACGCGGTTGAATTGTCCTCATCAAGTGCAAAATATTTGGCCAATTCCTTGTCGGGCGTATCAATATCCGCCAGTTTTTCCATTAGTTCGTTATGTGAAATTTTATTTGGCATAATCACTCTCCAGCTAATAAAAATATCGGTTTAGTGAGCGTTTCGTTTCAGGTTCGCGTGAAATTCGATGGCCTCAAAAATGCGATTTTCCAGCCCCATGTCAGAAGACACGTATTTTTGTTCAATCAGCCCCGACAGGCCGGTTTTCTTCTCAATACTGTCCAGTTCAACAAACGGGTTCAGCGCCGGGGCCGAGCTTGGATGGGCCCTCGCCCACGCTTGGTTCAAACCGGACATGCCCAACATGGTCACGGTCTGATCGCTGAGCGCCAGTTGATGCAAGGGTGGACGATCCTCAAACGCGTTTGCAATCAAATGCAGGATCGATTTGTGGTAGGCTCCGTTGCACATTTTGCGCTCCAAGGCCTGCGACGGGATGTGGATTTGCGCAGGCAGCACCCACTTGTCGGGCAGCGCGCCCTCAAGGCCCTTTGTGCGGCAGTAGTTGATGTAATTTACCAGCGTCAGGGCATGTTCGCGCGGCGGCTCGGCCCCGGTCAGCCCGTTTTGACCAAGATTGGTTTTGATCGCCGGAAGGCTAAGGTTGATAGTGGTGATTTTGCGCGCCAGTTCCGTCTCCATCTCATCGTCCAGACGGGCAAACATGCGGATCATCTCATCAAGCACAATGACACCCGCCCCTTCAGCCACCAGATGGATCTCGCAATCGGTGTCTTTGAGCTCTGTGTAAATTTTGTGCATCAAAAGACCAAGCCGGCCATCGGGCGTGTCCCCGCGAAGAGGCGCGTTCGAGCTGGGGTCCACATTGCCCCAAATGGCCCGCCGCGCGCAGCTTTCCACCTCGCGCCAGAACGCCCGCCCTGTGCCGCGCACGGAGTTCTCGATCAACTGATCCCGGTGGGCCGCCTGAGGTCCGGTTTGCACCTCCGTTTCCTCAAACGCACGGCGCAAAAAGCCCACGGAACTCTCGACGAAGTCATTGCACCAAAACACAAAAAACGGATAGCAATCCAAAGCCGCCGCCATTTTCTTGCGCCGCACTGCCTGCTCAAACGCAGTGCCCATACCCTCTAAAGCGCCGGTCACCCAGATCATCACACCTTTGCACGGGGCAATGCCCACATCCGCATTGGCCGCAGCGCCCACAAGCGTGTCCCCCCGCACCCCCTGCCGGACCGCTTGAGGCAGAAGCCGGAGCGTCTTGTCGATCATCTCTTGATTGGACGGATAGGGCGAATACTCGACGAAATGGCCATCATCCAAATGGATGTAATGCCCCATCAACTCAAGGCACGGGGTCGATCCCGCCCGGATGTCACCGTAGGCATTGGCCAAGCCCTGCTCTCCGATGGAGACGTCAAACGCCCCCGGAGCAGGCACTCCAAGGCGCAAAACCCAACCATCGACCACATTGCGAGCCCAATCCTGATAGCGCCACAAGGCCACGCCGCAAGTGCCTTGATAGCCGCCCCAATTCTCCCCCCATGAGTTGAGAACCAGAAACCCCTCGCGGGTGTAGCCGATGATCGCAAAAGCGTGCAGGCCGCCCTCGCCGATCTCTCCGCGCCAGTCGATCTGTCCGTCTTGCAGGGCCACATTGGCAGGTGCCCAGCCGCTGTGCAGACGGGCCGATACAATCACCGATCCTGTGTCTTTCAGGGCTGCATGATAATGGTTCAACACCGGACGAAGCCGGTAATAGGCCCCCAACCCGGTATTTCGGGCCGATTTCGCCTGTGCCACACTGGGCAGCGTCTGATTTTCCCATTTCAGCGCGTCGTGATCACCGTCCTCAATATAGACCCCGTGATGATAAAGCGCCTTGATGGCCGAACGCAGGGACCGCACGCCCTCCACGCTAGGCTCCATGCTGACCGCTTGCGACGCCCTTTCCCGCCCGCCACCGTTTTGCCCGTTCATCAAGGTGAACTGATCGTGAAACCGGGCCATGTGATAAAGCATCTGCGCACTGGAGCGATCCGTATCCCGGCTCTGGGCCCAATCGGCACGCTGGAGCCTGCGTTGAATATCAACAAGTGCGGCCAAGGCATGCCCGACGCATTGTCCGGTTTCACCCTGATCCCTGACCCCGAATATGGGCCGCGCCAAGCTCTGCCCGGACCGCTCAAAACGCTCAAACAGCTCATCGGCCAGAGATAGGTCCGACCCAAGCGTGCTGAGCGATGGGTCATAGAACATGTCGCGCAAATCAATCCAGTCACGCGCAACGCCGTTTGCGGTCAAATGACTGAGACTTTGTTCAATATGCGTCGTCATAAAACTTCGATTCAAAATCCATCGCGACAGGATCATGGGGAATGGAAAATTCCTCAAATTCCCTGCGCACCCATTGCTGGGTAACAGCATCGTCGCACCGTGAATGTGAATTTTGTCACTAATGGTTATGCGGGTGGCACACGGACTTTATACTGTCCCGACATGCTGTCCCGGCGGGCACGCCCCAAGCGCGGGCCACCCTTACGGCCTATGATGCGCGCGGATGCCCTTCCATCGCCTGCAACACCTCGCCAATGGGCCGCACAGCACCCGTTTGCAGATATTCGCAGGCCCGCAAGGCCGCTTGATGGGCCTCAACCCCCGAGCCTGCCACGCAATCCTCCACGATCCGGCAAAAGTAGTCCCCCTGATGGGCATCCACGAACGTGTAATGCACGCAAACATCCGTCAGCCCGCCCACCAAGATCAAAGTCTGCACCTTGAGACCCTTGAGCAAAATCTCCAGATCAGTGCCATAAAACGCCGAATACCGGCGCTTTTGGATGTGGTAATCATCCTCGCGCACCCCCATTTGCGCGCGCGCAAGATCCGTCAAAGGGTTGCTGTCAAGACAATGCACATCCTCCACCCCGTCCAGTTCCCGCCCGAAATCGACCAGATTAGCCCGGTGGATTTCTTGGATGAAAATCACCGGAATATCGCAGGCGCGGGCCGTGTCGATCACATCGCGGGCGCGGGCCATACGCGTATCATAATCGGCCATATGAGGAATGGCCCGGTCCGCATCAGCGATCGGGGCAAAGGTGCTGGCCTGAATATCGATGACAATCAGGGCGGCTTTGCCCTCGATAAGGTTACGCTGGGATTTGCTGATATCGGCCATGACAAAACAGCCCTTCTTTTGTGCTGTGGGACTGAAATTTACGCCCGCCACGCTACCCGCGTCAGGGCGCAATGACCAGACAAACGCGCCAGCGCTACCCGACCTCGTTGCATCACAACCGGCGAAATCTTGCAAGGGTTGCAAATTTTCGATCAAAACCACCAAAAAGTATGCTAACTTTGCCTCAGTAACCATTACCGGAGATGTTTTTATGTCCATTAAATATACCGGCGGCGTATTGGCAGCGGTGCTGTTTCTCATACCAACCGCCTCTTTTGCCTATATCGGACCAGGCGCCGGAATTTCCGCAATCGGCACTCTCATCGCCGTCGTTGGGGCTATCCTTTTGGCGATCGTGGGATTTGTCTGGTATCCGGTCAAGCGCATGCTAAAGCGCCGGGCTGCGGCACAAACCCCTGACGCAAAAGCGCCCGAATAGGCCAACGGCTTGCACATCATCCTCGTCGTCATCCTGACGGTTGTTCTGATTGAGCTTTTCTTGCGCCTGCCGCTTTTAAGTGCTGCCAAAAGCGTTATCGCCACAGCACAGCGGGCGGCGAAAACTTTGCGCCGCAAAGGGGCCTCGGACCACTGGAAAGAGAAGTCCAGCCAAGCCTATGCGGGACGCATGCTCAAAGGCGCGGCCCTGCTTGCACTTGGACTGGGCGCGATCATCATCGTCGCTTGGGCACTGCTCAGCATCGCGGATCGCTTTGTGCCGGACACCACCGCATTTACGTTGAGCGGACTGGGACTGGTGATCTCGCTGATCGCGGCAATTGCGTATGTTTGGATGAGGCGACGCTTTGTCAGCATCTAACTACTCCGCCGCGGACCGCATGCTACACAAGCTGGCCTTGGGCAGTGGGACCATTGCCGAGATGAGCTTCGATCTGGAAAAGGCCACACAAAAGCCCGATCCGGATGCGGTGATCCATGGACAACATGTCTTTGTGTCCGGGCTGGCCCGCGCGGGCACCACAGTTTTGATGCGCCGGTTTCACGCCTGTGGCGTCTTTGGCACCCTGACCTACCGCGACATGCCTTTTGTGCTGGCACCGGGCCTGTGGTCGAAAATATCGCGCAAAGCAGCCACGCAAGCCAAGGCGGCAGAGCGGGCGCATGGCGACGGGCTGGTGGTGGATGTCGACAGCCCTGAAAGCCTTGACGAGGTGTTCTGGCGCCAGTTTTGCAAAGACGACTATATCCGCGCCGACGCACTTGTGCCCCACCACGCCGATGCCGATACACTGGACGCATTTCGCACCTTTGTTGCAGCCATTCTGGCCAGCCGCGCAAATGCGCCGGAGCGCTACCTGTCGAAGTCAAACAACTCGATTTTGCGGCTCAAATCGATCCGCACAGCCTTTCCGCAAGCGCTTCTGGTGGTGCCATTTCGCGATCCGCTTCAGCACGCCTATTCGCTCTTGCGACTGCACCGGAAATTTGCCCAAGACCAGTCAGATGATGCGTTCATTCGCAAATACATGACTTGGCTGGCGCATCACGAATTTGGCCTCGACCACCGCCCTTTTGTGTTTGACGGCCAAAGACCCGACGGCGATCCAGACGGTTTGGCCTATTGGGTATCGGCGTGGTGTTGCGTGTACCGTGCTCTTTTGAAGGATGGGGATGTCAACGCGACATTCGTAAGCTACGATCAATTATGCACCGATCCCGGCGTTTGGAACCGGCTGGCCGCGCGCGCGTCGCTCACCGGCGCCACCAGTGCTGCGGAAGACCTGCGCCATGTCACTCATGATCTGCCCGAGCAGATACCGGGTGCATTGGCGACCGAGGCCGAGAGCATACACAACGCTCTCTTGGGGGCCGCAATCTAGAGTATCACGACGTTTTGAGTAAGGCTTGGGGGACTATTAGAATATGGAACGACTCTTATTTAAACGCATAGAACTTTGGTTGGTGCTGTTTCTCGCAGTGCTCGCTGTCATTGGCATGATCCTCTTTGGCGCACTTGTGCGCAGTGCGGCCATGGGCTTTCAGAAATACGGCAAATTGGGCGATACCGCTCTGGCTCTGGCCACTGTGCCGTCGGACGGAATGCGGGTGCTGCGCGGCGAAATCAGGCTCGACGCCACCACAATGCGGGTCTCTGACGCGCCCCGGTTTGAGGGCCACGCGGGCTGGGTGTTCAACCGCGAGGATGCAGGCGCTCTACCGGACGGCTATCTGCTGTTCAGCCGCTATGACGGGGACGCGGAACACCACATTATCGAGCTGGTCGATCTTCAAACCGGCGATGTAGCCCACCGGATTGATCTGGATGCGGACACGCTTTTGGACGGGGCGGAGCGTGACAGCGCGCTGATTGATTTCACCGATTGGACCACGACCCGGTTTCGTGCCATCCACCCCGAAGTGATGCCCGGTGGCGATCTGATGATCAAAGACCACCGCTCGCCGCTGTTGCGGATCAATGCCTGCGGTCAGGCGGTCTGGCGGTTGGAAAACGACCTCTACCACCACACCACGGAAATTGGCCCGGACGGCCATTACTGGCTGACCGCCCATGTGGAACCCACGCAAATCGAAGGGCTCACCAAGGAGTTCTTTGACAACAGCATCGTGCAAGTCACAGCCGATGGAGAGGTCCTTTATGACCGCTCGCTGACCCAAGTGATGATAAAGGCCGGGCTGGGCTACATGCTATTTGGCAATGGCCGGTTCGACCGCGACCCCAAACATCTCAACGATGTGCAACCGGTTCTGGAAGACGGCCCCCACTGGAAGGCGGGTGATGTATTTTTGAGCCTGCGCCACCAGTCGATGATCATGCAATTTCGCCCCTCCACCGACGAGGTGATCTGGTTCAAACGCGGGCCTTGGTCGGCGCAACATGACGTTGATATTATCGACGATCACACCATCGGCGTGTTCAACAACAACATGCAAAACCGCGGCAATGGCGAATTTGTCGATGGCACCAGCGAGGTGCTGTTTTATGACTTCGACACCGATGAGATCTCTAGCCCGTTCAAAGCGCTGTTTGACAAGCATGAGATCAGAACTGAATCTGAGGGCCTGTTCACACTCACAGATACCGGTCATCTGCTGATCGAGGAAGCCGATGCAGGCCGCACCCTGATCTTTGGTCCCGATGGCGCGCTTGCCGCCGAACATGTGAACCGCGCAGGCGATGGATCGGTCTATCACGTCGGTTGGAGCCGCTATCTGGATCGCCAAACCGGCGACACCGCACTGGCCGGGATGACCGCGCAAAATTGCGAGTAACATGAAAATCGTCACGCGGCGCATCATAATTTAATGCCAAACTTGTTCAAAGCGTGATGATTTTCACTTAAACCGTTAAACTATTCCTCCAATTTGAATTCACTAAAGCGTTTTGCTTTTGACTTGAGACAAAATGCATCACCCAACGCGTTGAAATCTTTGATTTCATAGAGCTTTAGGTGATGTCGGGTTTAAAGCGGAACGCTCTAAATTCATATTGGAGCACGTAATAAAATGAGTACGCCTTTCGCAGATACGCTTTCAACCATAGTGGATAGTGAAGTTCTAAACGGCCTTGGTGGTGACGATACTATATCCAGCGCCCATAACGGCACCTATCTATTTGGTGATGATGGCAATGACACGGTTGATCATACGTTCAACCTAACGACCACGACGACG
Source organism: uncultured Paracoccaceae bacterium (assembly GCA_937920555.1). GTDB lineage: Bacteria > Pseudomonadota > Alphaproteobacteria > Rhodobacterales > Rhodobacteraceae > CAKZTM01. The sequence continues at coordinate 32,083 of CAKZTM010000077.1, forward strand.
GCACCGTTTGATTTAAGGCAATATCAATTCGGCAATGACGGTCAGGATATTTTGGCCATCAACAATAATATTGATAATGCAGGTTTCGCTGAAATCTCAGTTCAAACGCTGCAAATGGGTGGCATTGGCGGTGACATGATAACCGTCAGCACTCGTATCGACGACATCCTCATGACCAGGCCGGACATCCTGCACTTGATTTATGGAGAGGGCGGCAATGATGTGATCAATGCCAGCGCGACGTCGCGTGAGCCAACAGGCGGCACTGCGCAAAACCGGATATTTGCAGGGACCGGCCATGATTTTGTTGACGCAAAAGCCGGGATCTCAGGCTCAGGCTATGACGCCGCCACTGCAATAAATTACATAGAAGGCGGGGCCGGTAACGACACGCTGAAGGCCAGCAGTGACGCCGGGAACCAATCAGGGGATCTCTCAAAGACAACAATTTTAGGCGGAAACGGGCATGATATCCTCGAAGGAAGTGCCAGTTCCTATTCCAATCAAGCGGGTGTTAGCGTTGAACTGACTTTGGACGGCGGCAGTGGAAACGACACCATTTTGGGCAACGCATCTTTCTCGAGTAGCAGCGGTACGGTACAAAACCAGATCGACGGCGGCTCAGGCAATGATCTCATCACATCCAACATCTCTGGCAGCGATGACAGCGCATACATAACGTCCTTGGTTGATGGTGGCTTTGGCAATGACACTGTTACCGTTGATATCTCGGTCGGTGTTGACGGCAACGCCAATTGCGATAGCACGATCCTTGGCGGTGGTGGACATGACGATATCACCGTTACATATGACCTTTACGGCAGCTCCTACCCATTATCACACGTGAGAAATTTGGTCGTCGATGGCGGCGCGGGCAATGACACAATTAGCAGCACCGACACCTCCAATCCGCTCAGCGCCCAGATCGTCTCGGGCGGAAGTGGTAATGACCACATCACCGTGGTTGGGGGCAATCTTAATCAGATTTCCGGGGGCAGTGGCCAAGATACAATCCTTGGCAGCGACAATGACGACATCATAAGCGGTGGGAATGCCAATGATGTGATCACGGCGGGGTCGGGGGACGACACGATCACCGGCGGAACCGGCTCCGATGTATTTGTGTTTGACGAAAGCACAGATCAAGGCATCAACCACATCACCGATTGGAACAAAGGCGTGGACCGGCTGGATTTTGGCTATGCGGACCTGAATATGAACGGCTCATTGCGCGACGAGTTGATGGCGGACAGTTCATTGGCCGTAGTTGGGATCGATGCAGAGCTAACCCTAAACAACGGCACCGTTGTGGTTTTTGATGGGTTGGCCACGACCGACTATAACGTTCTGTTTGATACATTCTCGATCATTTAAGACCTAAAACCGGAGGGAGGCTCTTTTGGGCCTCCCCCAGCGCCCCGCCCCCTACTGCGCAGGGACAGGCATCGGCAGAGCGCGTTTGGCGCGTCTTTCCCCCAGCATCAGCATAGCCGGCGTCACCACAAGGGTCAGGATCGTGGCGATGACCAGTCCGCCCGCAATGGCCGAGGACAGCTCGGTCCACCACTGGGT
>CAKZTM010000078.1 GCA_937920555.1 uncultured Paracoccaceae bacterium
GAAATCTCGGAAATGCTTGGCTCGGCCGCGATGGACAGTATCTTGGCTGCCGATGGCGGAGGCTTTTTGCTGCTTTCTGAAGACCAAGGCCTTCGGCAGTGGGGAGGAGCGGCGCTTGAGGTTGGTACGAGTTGGTTACAACCCGTTATGCTACAGGCAAAGGATAGCGGGCTGATCTCCATCGAGGACTACACAAAGTTCATTGTTGACTGCCTTAACCGTGGCTTCACGTACATTTCTTTGGATCCTCACGCGCTCTTTACCCAAGCAATGGATGATGGTCATGGCGAGCTCAGCACGGTCAAGCGGATGCTAGAGGTCGTTGGTGGGAAGAACGCTGATCTTGAAAACAACTTGGGAGTTGCCGCAACTTTCCTCGATCTTGTTATGCGAGAAACTAAGTCTGTCCATTTGCGCAACCGTTATGCGAGCTTAGTTCTAGATGCATTTTCGGCTTCCCGCCCTGACAAGAAACTAGAGGTTGCAATTGCACTAACTCGGCAGGTTTTACTTCAAGCTTCCAGCCTAGTTGACCACGCACTTTGGTGGTTTGTTGGAAGGCAAATTGGGACACCACAATTCGAGAAAACACTTGCGGAAGTAAGGATGTCGCAACTCAAGAGGCCACATTCGTTGACATCAGCCGTTACGAAATCGACCACTTGACGGGTTGGTTGCATCAATCTTGCGATCCAATATTGGGGGAAGACTGTCCCTTGATCGGTAAATTAAAGAAACCGGCAACTAGGAGTCCAACGTCCGCTCTCGCTTGTTGACAGTGCCCATTTTCGCTTGCAGCGAAGGTCAGCTTTCCGCCATTTGACAGGGATTCCCATCTATCGCATGCTCGCCATCCACCACAAAAAGGGAGAATTATGTGCCAGAAAAGGGAACATTATGCGACATCGAACAATGGTGGATTGGTGGAGCCTAGGAGGATCGAACTCCTGACCTCTTCGCTGCCAGCGAAGCGCTCTCCCAGCTGAGCTAAGGCCCCAAAATTGGGTGCGGCATCCATAAAACGCCGCAACCTAAATTTCAACCGATATTCTTAACTATCGTCGTCATCATTTGCCGCGACGTCCGCGATCTCTTCGAGCGGCACGGTATCATCGTCGTCATCATCCAACAGCGTATCATCGGTTGGGATATCTGTGTCATCATCGTCATCAAGAACGACATCAGCATCAGCAACGACTTCTTCCTTTTCTTCCTTGTCCTTAGCGGCAGCTTTATCGATCTGTGGTTTGGTCGACATCAGCGAGGCCAGAGTGAACTCCGCACTGCAATAGGGACAAGTCATTTCTTCGTTCTGCAAGTCGTAGAAGCGACCTTCGCAGCTTGGGCAGACGCGTTTAACGCCCCATTCATCTTTGGGCATGCATACCCCTTCTCAGAATCATGAGTGAATAATCTGGGCCAAGTGCCACAAGCTGTAACCACTTGTCAAAGACATAACTCATAATATCAATATCACAGTTCAATATTGCAGGTGCGAAACAGCTTGATGCGCTGCACATCAATCCCTAATCTCTGTCCGTAAGGGCGTTGGAGGTAAAGACAGTGTTATACCATGCATATGAGTTCACACACGCAGCGATGGGGCCCGCGCGCGCAGCCGCTCGTGTCGGCAAAGGGGTGATCTCGCATCCCCTCAACCCTGCAGCAAGTTGGTATAGCAGCCGCGCAACAGCCGCTGCGTTTGACATGTTCATCGATGCAACGCGCCGATATTCCAAACCAGAATGGGATCTCAAACCTCTGAAAATAGACGGAAAAACCGTTAGAGTCACGCCCGAGACGGTTTTATGCCACCCCTTTTGTAATTTGATTAATTTCAAACGCACCGGTGCGGCAATGACGGGCCGCAACGATCCCAAAGTCCTAATTATTGCGCCTATGTCGGGTCACTACGCGACGCTTCTGCGCGGTACGGTCCAACAGATGATGATCGACCATGATGTCTATATTACTGACTGGATCGACGCCCGCGACGTGCCATTGGCCGTGGGTAGCTTTGATCTTGACGACTATGTGGACTATCTGATCGATTTTTGTGGTTTTCTGGGCAAAGATGGCGAAAGACCCGCTGTTATGGCCGTGTGCCAGCCCGGTGTGCCTATGATGGTCGCCGCCAGTTTGATGGCGGAACGTAAAGACCCCGCCCGACCAGCGTCGGTGACATTGATGGGATCCCCCATCGATACGGCTCGAAATCCGAAAAAACCCAACGAACTCGCCACGTCGAAGCCGTTTAGCTGGTTTGAAAATAATGTGATCAAAGTCGTGCCTTGGCCAAATATGGGCTTTTTGCGCCGTGTCTATCCGGGCTTTTTGCAACTGTCAGGGTTTATGTCGATGAACATCGACCGACATGTGGATGCGCATACAAGGCATTTTGGCCACCTGATCAAAGGTGACGGTGACAGCGCCGATGCGCACCGTAAATTCTACGATGAATATTTGGCCGTGATGGATTTAACAGCCGAGTTCTATCTTCAAACCATTGAACGCGTGTTCCAAAAGCGGCTTTTGGCGATAGGGGAATACATGTACCGCGACCACTTAATCGATCCCGACCATGTGAAAGATATCGCGTTTTTCACCATTGAGGGTGAGCGGGACGACATAACCGGCCTCGAGCAGACCGAAGCGGCGCATGACCTGCTCTCTTCCCTTCCAAAATCGAAGAAAAAGCACTTCGTCGCCCCAAAAGTCGGCCATTATGGCGTGTTCAACGGGTCGCGCTGGCGGGAGACCATCCAGCCGAAGATCAAAGACTTCATCATCAAACATCGCCGATCCGCCAAAAGTTGAATGAGCGGCGTCCTGCAAATTGGGCAGCCGCCAATCGAAATCCAGCTGCGCCGAAAAAGCAACGCGCGGCGGCTAACCCTTAGGTTGGCTGCGGATGCGGTGTTTCTGACAGTTCCGAACCGAACGCCGATCCGGGAAGCGGAAGCCTTCGCGATCCGGCAAGAGGGCTGGCTCCGCGCCAAATTGGCCGACCGCCCCACCCGTCGCCCTGTGCAATCGGTGACCACAATTATGATCGAAGGCCAGCAAAGGTTGATCACAGCCGGCACCGGCCGCGTGGCGCGCTTGAACGAAACGACACTTGAGGTGCCCGGACCACCCGATAAATACCCCGCCAAGATTCAGGCCTTTCTCAAAGAGCTGGCCCGGACGCGCCTTACAGCGGCGTCAGACACCTATGCCCGGCAGATCGACCGCAGCTACAACAAACTCACACTTCGCGACACACGGTCCCGCTGGGGCTCGTGTACGAGTACTGGCAATCTGATGTATTCTTGGCGGCTTATCATTGCTCCGCCCGAAGTGCTCGATTATGTGGCCGCCCACGAGGTGTGCCACCTCGCCGAAATGAACCACTCCGCCAACTATTGGCGCTTGGTCGAAAAAATCATGCCAGACTACAAAACCCACCGAAGTTGGCTTCGGCGAAATGGGGCCGAATTGCACTTGATCGACTTCTCCGGTTGACCATTGTGGATTTTGTGATCACAAGGCCGCATGAACCCGATCATAGAACCTAGGGTTGAGATCCAACTCTCTGCCCATGAAGCCGTCTACCGAGCGCTCCGAACACGTATTATGCATGGTGGCATGGCCCCTGGCGAGGCACTTACACTTCGCGGTATCGGCGAAGAGTTCAAAGTCTCCATGACCCCCGCCCGCGAGGCCGTCCGCCGGCTTATCGCCGAAGGTGCGCTCACCCCATCCGCCAGCGGGCGCGTTTCCACCCCCGAACTCACCAGTGAACGGCTTGAGGAACTGGCCTCCATTCGTGCGCTCTTGGAGCCGGAACTGGCCGCTCGCGCTCTCCCCCGCGCCCATAACGCGTTGATTGAACGTCTCTTTGTCTTCAACACCAGCGTCAACGAGATGATCGTGAAAAACGATGCGACGGGGTATGTGCGGACAAATTTGGAGTTCCACCGAACAATTTATCTTCGGGCACAAGCACCCGCCATGCTCGCTCTTCTGGAGACTGTCTGGCTGCAAGCCGGGCCTACCATGCGCGCGCTCTATCAGCGGCTCCAAAGGGACCGGGCATCTGATAATCATATCAAGATCATAGGGGCCCTCAAGGCGGGCGATGAGCCGGGGTTGCGCTTGGCGATCCGCACAGACGTGACCCAAGGGCTCAGAATGCTTGCGACCTAGCTCAGCGCCAGGTCGCAGCGTCATTTTGTGATCACGTATAAAGTTTGGTGACACCCAGATGGTCGTGAATGGCGTTTACTTCCGACTTCCCGATCTTTAGCGCGCTTGCGAGATCGTGCAAGTACTGCGCCTCTTTCTGGCTATCAAGATTAATACCCATCACCGACATCAGATAAACCTGTTGCTCCATACCACTAGGAACATGGCTCACCAAATGTGGAATATCGATCGGCCGGTCCATTTCCTGCTGAACGAATGCGCGCTCCTGAGCCGAGACATCGCCAAGATTATCCAGCAGCTTCTTGCGCTCACCTTCATCAATTACACCATCAGATTTAGCGGCCTGAATCATCGCACTCAGCATCAGGCCGGCCATGACCTCTTGCTCCTGGCTTGGCTGAACTTCAGGCTCCCCGCGCTTTTGCATGGATTGGTTCAATAGATCACCAAATGATCCACCACCGCCTTGAGAAGGGGCTCCGGCCACCAGACCACCCAAAAGGTCGCCAAGTCCACCAGCGCCACCTCCGGATGTACCCTTAGTCAGACCACCCAAAAGACCGCCTAGACCACCGCCGCTCTGCGCGCCGCCGCCCAGTTGCTCCAAAATGCCACCCAAACCGCCGGATTGACCGGCAGAGCCGCCACCGGTCTTTCCGCCCAGTAAATCGCCCATCATATCCTCAAGACCGGATCTGGACTGTCCACCGGGTGAATGGGTTCCTCCAAACAGACCACCATTGCCTGCACCGCCAGATGGCGGACGCGCCTGCGCACCGGCGCCACCTTTCAGCATTCCGCCAACGCCCTTCGCAACCGCAACGCCGATTGCAACCTTAGCAAGTGTTCCCATTAGACTCATGTGAGCTCCCCTTATGTAATGTCTCCCGCAAGGTATCATGTGCACTCGCGAAGGGAAGAAGCATGACGCACAAAATAGAGTATCTAAGGGGGAATTTTCTACAATTTGAAGCATACCGACGCATACAAACGAAAACAGAAATATATTTCAATGCCTTACAGGTCGACGACACCGAACTCGCCCAAAGGTTGAACCATATGAATTAGGGCCAAATTTTTTCTTGCTTTGTTCCACAATAGGCGATATATTGCCTATAGTTGATTGAAGTAAGGTGCAGTTATTAACGATCGACAGAGTGAGTACCTCGAAATTGTCGGCGGGTCTTCGGACCCGCCTTTTTTTATGCGCGTGCGGTTTTTTCCCAACCTCCGCACCAGCCACAACCCATCAAAAGTCTAGGTTCTCCACCGACAACGCGTTCTCCTGAATGAACTCCCGTCGCGGCTCGACCACGTCGCCCATCAGTTTGGTGAAAATTTCATCCGCCGAAGATTGCTGATCTACCTTCACTTGCAACAAGGTACGCGCGTTCGGATCAAGCGTCGTCTCCCAAAGCTGATCTGGGTTCATCTCCCCCAAGCCCTTGTAGCGCTGGAGGCTGAGGCCTTTTTCGCCCTCCTCAAGAACAGTCTCCAAGAGCTGAATAGGGCCATGAATTTCGATCACCTTGTCTTTGCGCACCAATTTGGCAGTCTTAGTGTAGACCTCCTGCAAGGCGGCGGTGAGCGAGCCCAGCTTGCGGGCCTCCCCGGACCTCAGAACAGCACCATCAAGTGTACGCAGCTCCTCGACTCCGCGCACCAGCCGGGCAAACTTAAGCCCGTGATCTTGGGTCGGACGCCCCTGCCAGCCACGCTCATACTCCGTGGACACCTGATCGAGGCGGGCCGCAATCTTGTCCGCAGTCCCTTGCGCATCCGCATCAATCACACCGGGCATCAGACCGCCCGCGATGGTCGCTTGTTCCAGAACCATCTTGGAATAATGGGTCGGAAAGGCGTTCAGAACCGTCCGCACCTGTCGCGCTTCCTGCACAACGCGGGCCAGATCAGCGCCAGTAATGGTCGAGCCGTCGCCCAGATGCAAAGCCGCATCTGAGAGCCCTTGCTCGATCAGATGATCCTCAAGCGCCGCTTGATCCTTCAAATAGACTTCCGATTTGCCGCGGCTCACCTTAAACAGAGGCGGCTGCGCAATATAAAGATACCCGCCCTCAATCAGCTCCGGCATCTGCCGGAAGAAAAACGTTAGCAGTAGCGTGCGAATATGCGCGCCATCCACATCCGCATCGGTCATGATTACGACTTTATGGTAGCGCAGCTTGTTGATATCAAACTCGTCCCGCCCAATCCCGGTGCCAAGAGCCGTGATCAGTGTGCCGATCTCTTGGGAGCCCAACATCCGGTCAAACCGCGCCCGCTCCACATTCAAAATTTTCCCCCGCAAAGGCAGAACCGCCTGATTATGCCGCGACCGCCCCTGCTTGGCAGAGCCACCCGCTGAATCCCCCTCCACGAGGAAGACTTCAGAATTGGCAGGGTCTTTCTCCTGACAATCGGCCAGTTTCCCCGGAAGCGACGCCACAGACATGGCCGACTTCCGGGTCATCTCGCGGGCTTTGCGCGCCGCTTCCCGCGCCAAAGCCGCCTCAACAATCTTGGTGGTGATCTGACGCGCCTCGGCGGGATGCTCCTCAAACCACTCCGAGAGCTTCTCGTTCATCAAGCCCTCAACCGCAGGCCTAACTTCCGAAGAGACCAGCTTATCCTTGGTCTGGCTTGAGAACTTCGGATCCGGCACTTTCACCGACAAAACACAAGTCAGACCTTCACGCGCATCATCGCCCGTGAACGTCACCTTCTCCTTCTTGGCCACACCAGAGGAGATCGCATAATTGTTGATGGTCCGCGTCAAAGCCCCCCGAAAACCAGCCATATGCGTACCGCCATCGCGCTGGGGGATATTGTTGGTGAAAGGTAGCACATTCTCGTGGTAGCTGTCGTTCCACCACATGGCGACCTCGATCCCGATCTCGTCGCGCTCGCCCTGAATGAAAATCGGCTCTTCCAGAATGCCCG
>CAKZTM010000079.1 GCA_937920555.1 uncultured Paracoccaceae bacterium
TTCAACGGCGAAACCTACATCCTTGAGACCGGCCTTTTCGCTGACGTCTCCATCGTCAAAGCATGGAAAGCGGACGCCACAGGCAACCTTGTGTTCCGCAAAACCGCACGCAACTTCAACCCGCCTGCGGCCATGTGCGGCAAGGTCTGCGTGGCAGAGGTTGAAGAGATCGTGCCCACAGGCTCCCTTGATCCGGACATGATCCACCTGCCGGGCATCTATGTGCACCGCCTGATCCAAGGCGAGCATGAGAAACGCATCGAACAACGTACAGTGAGGGCCGCATGATGCGTTACGCTAATAGAGCGACGAGTTGGGAAGATGTTGTCGAAGAGTGCAATAATCATCCTAAAGAATGTGTATCAGTTCCAGATCTGTTGATGGCGCTGTTTGCAAGTTCAGGAAATTCAAGTGGCGGTTCTTTTGTTGCCGTTATAGGCGGTGGACCTGAAAGCCCTAAGGTGACCTCAGAAGATGTTGCCCTGTTGATCAAAGATAAGACAAGCCGAGAGGTTAAGAAATCAGACAGTCACTACATTTTTAACGCAAGGAGCCCTAACTAATGCCTTGGGATCGTAATCAAATGGCCGAACGGGCCGCACAGGAACTGCAAGACGGCTGGTATGTGAACCTTGGCATCGGCATCCCGACGCTCGTGTCCAACTACATCCCGGAAGGCATCGAGGTAACGCTGCAATCGGAAAATGGCATGCTCGGCATGGGCCCCTTCCCGACCGAGGATGAGATCGACGCCGACCTGATCAACGCGGGCAAACAGACCATCACCGAACTGCCCCAGACCGCCTATTTCGACAGCTCGCAAAGCTTCGGCATGATCCGGGGCGGCAAGATCGCCATGGCCATCCTGGGCGCCATGGAAGTCGCTGAAAATGGAGACCTCGCCAACTGGATGATCCCCGGCAAACTGGTCAAAGGCATGGGCGGGGCCATGGATCTGGTGGCCGGCGTGGGCCGCGTGGTCGTGATCATGGATCACACCTCCAAACATGGCGACAGCAAACTCTTGAAGGAATGCACCCTGCCCCTGACCGGCAAAGCCGTGGTGGACCGGATCATCACCAATCTGGGCGTGTTTGACGTGGTCGAAGGCGGGCTGAAACTGGTCGAACTGGCCCCGGATGTCACGCAAGACGACGTGAAAGCCGCCACCGAGGCCAAGCTGGTCGCATAAAAAAAGGGGCCGCCCCCACAGCGACCCCTTCGTCCCTGGTGTGTGCAGGGACTAGGTTTTGCGACGACGCGCCGCAAAGCCCATAAGACCAAGGCCGCCCAGCAGCATCGGCAGAGCCGCAGGCACAGGCACAGCCGCAATCGAAATAGTGGCGATCGAGAAATTGCCGTTCCCAGCAAAGCCGATGGCACCCAGATCAACCACTTGACCATTTGGCAAAGTCAAACCGGCATAATTGTCGATACCAGAAGCCAAGGTCACAACACCGCCCTCATCAGAGGCCGCACCGGGACCGGTTTGCGCAAACGGCGAGCCAAGCCCGTTATTCACTTCCGTGCCCGCGTCATAGGCATTCAGACCCGTCACATTAATGGTCTGATTCCCAAGAAAGTTCCCGGCTGCATCAAAAACCTGATGCGCTGTCGGATCACCATTGCCAATGAACTGGTCATTGGAGGGCAGGATCATCGACAGGAACGAGAAGAACCGGTTCGCCGAATCCACGTTTACCGTGACACTCCCGGTCTCGCCGGGCTCAATCAATGGCGCACCCGCAAAACCCTGAGGCGCCGTGATCACCGCACCTTGGGAACTGGGATGAGACGCCACACGCGCATCGCGAATTGGCATGAAGTTTCCGTCTTCCGCCAAAGCCTCAATCCCCGCAGATGCCGCAGAGCCTGGGTCAAACGTATCAAACGTCCCGTCATGAAACGCCGTGTAAAGAGGTGTCAGCGTCAAGCCGCCAGCCCCGGAATTGTTGGTGATGCTGATTTTCAGCGAGACCGCAGAAGCGGCCCCTGCGCCTAGCGATAAAGCCATAGCCGCAAGCGGAACCGCAACCCACTTAGACACTCGTTTGCGTAGCATAGTTAATCCTCCGTTGACTTGCCGCATTCCTGTTAGAACACGGCAAATAATGGGGTTGCCCCCTACAAATAAACACAAAAATGGGAAAATGTCCCATTTGCCATTCGTAACAGAGCAAACCCCCGCTGGAAAACATTTCGTGATCAACACAACGTGAGCGAATTGTGATGCATCACTGCACTTTCTGAGCGAATTCCACCAATATAGTGTGGAATAAGGTCAGATCGCCATGTACCAGCCTTCTTGTGGTCGATTTTGACATTTAGCCGAGCCCTATGAATAGATTTCGCGATAGCAATTCGAAAATTTGGATATCGGTCCTGCTTTTTGCGACCTTCCTGTTGGGCCTTATCGGCATCGCGGCGGCGACCGGCTGGCAAGAAACCATGGAGGCGTTTGGCCGCCTGACCATGGTGCAATTGTCCATCCTGCTGGGATTGTCGCTGGTCAACTACCTGTTTCGATGCATCCGCTGGCACATCTATACCCGTGCCATGGATATCGACCTCTCGCTGACCAGCAATACGCGCCACTATCTGGGCGGCTTTGCCCTGACAGCCACACCGGGGCGGGTGGGCGAACTTATCCGGTTGCGCTGGATTTGGCGCGAAACCGGACGCAGACCCGACAGCACAGGCTCGCTGGTGCTGGTGGACCGGGCCGCAGACCTCACGGCTGTGGGCCTGATCTTGGCCATCGCCATCGCCACATCCACCGCCGGTATCCAAGGGGGCTGGACGGTGGCTATCTTGTCATTGATCGTCGCTTGGCTGGCCACACGCCCGATGCTGTTTCGCGCAGCCGTCACCTTGGGCTGGAAAACCCTTGGCATCTTCCCACGGTTCTTTGCCATGCTCAGACGGGCCGCCTCCGGCCTCGCGGTGTTCTCCAAACCCGCCGTACTAATCCCCACAACCATTTGCGGCATGATCGGATGGACCGCCGAGGCAATCGCATTTTACATGCTGATCATCTGGCTGGGCGGCGATATCACCCTGCCCACAGCCCTTGCCATCTTCTTCTTCTCCATGCTGTCAGGCAGTGCCACAGGACTTCCCGGTGGCATTGGCGGCGCAGAGGCGGCCATGATCGCCCTCCTGACCCTGTTTGACATACCACTGGAAATCGCACTTCCAGCAACCGCCATCATACGTATCACCACACTGTGGTTCGCAATCGCGGTGGGCATAATCCTGTTTCCCTTCGCTGAGCGACTTTCAATCCGCAGACTGAACGAGGCTTAATCCACATGCGTTGGAACCAGATCAAATATGCAGGCTGGGGCAATGTCCTCACAGCAGATACCCAAGTTGCCCGGCCAGAACGACATTCCGCCCTCGAAGAACTGATCACCGATTGTGACCATATCCTTCCCATTGGCAGCCAACGCTCCTATGGCGATGCGGCCATTGCCACCGAAGGCAAAGGGCTGAAAACCGAACGCATGGACCGGCTCTTGGACTTTGATCCCGACACCGGAACCTTGGAGGTCGAGGCCGGCATCAAGCTTGGTGAGATCCTGCGCCTGTTCGCGCCGCGCGGCTGGAAACCTGCCGTCGTGCCGGGCACCGGTATGACAACCGTTGGCGGGGCCATCGCCAATGATGTGCACGGTAAAAATCACCATATTGACGGCAGCTTTGGCCAACATGTGGAAAGCCTTGTGCTTTTGACCGCAGACGGCAATGCGCGCCGTATCAGCCGCAAGAAAGAGGCAGGCCTGTTCAAAGCCACTATAGGCGGGGTCGGCCAAACGGGCCTGATCACCTCGGCAATCCTGAAACTTCACCCCTGCCCGTCCACAACCATGTCCGTGAGCGAAAACCGGATCGCCAACCTGTCCGACTTCGTAGACGCGTTTGAAGCATCCACCGCCCCCTACCAAGTGGGCTGGATCGACACGCTCGCCAAAGGCGGCGATCTGGGCCGCGGCATCTTGGAGGAAGCAGAATTTTCTGCCCAACCGGCCGCAACGATCATGAACCAAAAGACGAAATCTATCCCCATGACACCGCCGGGCTTTGCAGTGTCCGGCCCAATCGTCAAAATCTTCAACGCGCTTTATCTGCGCCGCGTGCCAGTGGATGGCCGCACGGTGGACCGCCCCATCAACGAGTTCTTCTTCCCCTTGGACAAAATCTCCGACTGGAACCGGCTCTACGGCAAAAAAGGCTTCTACCAATTCCAATGCGTCCTGCCCATGGAGCGCGCCAAAGACGGCCTCTCGGACCTGTTGGAAATTGTGTCAGACGGCGGCATCGCCTCCCCCTTGGCGGTTTTGAAGAAAATGGGCGAAGGCCGCGCGGGCTATCTGAGCTTTCCCATGGAAGGCTACACACTGGCAATTGACCTGCCCAACCGCGCCCAAACACCCGCCATCCTTAGCGATCTGGCCGAGGTGACAGAACGCCATCAGGGCCGCATTTATTTGGCCAAAGACGGGGCCATATCCTCGGACGCCATTGCGCGCATGTACCCGGAAATCGGCAAATTCCGCGAACAGGTCAATAAAGTCGATCCGGGCCATAAATTCATATCCGCCATGGCGAAACGTCTAAACTTGCGGGGCCAGTCATGAACCGGACTTGGATTATTGTAGGGGCGACCTCCTCCATGGCTCGGGCCTTCGCCCGCAAAGTGGCCGAGGACGGATGCCACGTGCTGCTGGCTGGCCGAGACTTGGCCGATATGAAACGCACCAAGAAAGACTGCGAGCTGCGCGGCGCGCCATCGGCCTATGCGGTGATGTTTGACGCCCGCAAACCCGGCACATTCGATGAAATTTGCGTCAAAGCCGCCGTTCAGGACGGCGAGATTAACGTGGCCGTGTTCGTGGGCTCCATGCCAGAACAATCGGCCATAGACACAGACCCCACACTGATCGATGGCACAATCCAAGACAGCTTCACAGGCCCCGCGCAATTGCTGCACCGCCTTGCCCCTTTGATGGAGGAGCGCGGCTGCGGCACGGTAATCGGCGTGGGCTCTGTGGCAGGCGACCGGGGTAGGCTCTCAAACTATGTGTACGGTTCCGCCAAAGCGGGCTTCCATACCTATCTGGCAGGACTGCGCAACCGACTGGGCCGTTCCGGCGTGCATGTGGTCACGGTGAAGCCGGGCTTTGTGGACACGGCCATGACTTGGGGGATTGAGGGCATGTTCCTTGTGGCCGCCCCCGAAAGCGTCGCTGATGATCTGCTCAAGGCGGTCAAAAAGAAGCGCAACACGATCTATACCCCGTGGTTTTGGCGCTACATCATGCTGATTATCTGCCATGTGCCAGAGTTTATCTTCAAGAAATTGAAGATTTAGAGCGGAAAGGCCGGGACAATCCCTCGCGGGGGGTGGTCGGTTCTTCGAGACCTTGCGTCTCTTCAGAACCGTGCCGATCAAGTCGGCAGGCTCAAATCCACGCCGCCGCGTTGAACAAGCCCAACACCACCACCACAGAGAAGATCAGGCTGTAGCGATCTCTGAGCGCGAACACGATCGGATCGTAATCCTGCGTGCCCGCCCAGCCGGTCGAAATCATCCGTGTCATCCAAACCGCCAGCGGGATAGCCACCCAACGCAATTCCCAAATGCCTGCATATAAAGTGTAGGCGGTGCTGGAATAAGTATAGGTCAGGAAAATGATGATCCCATTGAGTGCCGTGAGGATCGACATGTTCAGCAAATCGGGCCGGTCCCTTTTGCGGTACGCCCGCCCGGGCAGTTTGCCCACGGTCTTTGCCCGCGCCAACTCCGTCATTCGCTTCACACAGCCCAGCGACATAAACACAGAGAAGACAAACGCCACCAGCCAACCGGATGCAGGCGCATTCACTGCCACCCCACCGGCCAGCACCCGCAGCGAATAAAGCAGCGCCAGCACCCAAATATCGATCCAGCGCAATGATTTGAGATAAACCGAATAGGCCAACGACAGTGCCATATAAACGGCGACCACACCCAACATCTGCCAGCCCAGCGCCCCTGCAATGGTCAGCGCCAGAACCCCCAAAAGGATCGACGTCATCACGCCAATTTTAATGGGCACTTTGCCAGCCGCGAAAGGACGGGCAAATTTCTTCTCATGCTGCCTGTCACTGTCCAGATCCAGCAGATCATTGACGATATATATAGAAGAAGCCGCAAACGAGAACGCAATCATCGCCGCCAAAACGATCTCAACCCCGATCAGATCGATCTGATGCGCCGCAATCATCGGCAACAGCAAAAGGACGTTTTTGATCCACTGATGGGGCCGCAACGCCTTGAGCAAATCCAGAGGCTTCCACCCCCCCGCCAACTCAATCGGCTCTTTGCCAATATCCTTGATCGCCGCACCAAGCCGCGCTGATGGAGCCACAACATAGGTAAGATCGGCGCGTTTCCACACTTTCAAATCCACATTGGCATCACCAACGTAATCGAAATTGCCGCGCCCGTAGCGCTTCACAAGCGCCTCGCCCTTGGCCCGACCGGTCAGGTTCACCTTGCTGTCTGACCCCAGATGCGCGCCCTCAAGCCCTAACCGCTCCGCCAGCTTATCAACCAAGGTCTGATCCGAACCAGACGCCAAAACAACCGGCCTGCCCTCCGCCTTGGCCTGCTTGGCCAGCGCCAAAACAGCCTCATTGACAGGCAAACGGGATACATCAAGATCGCTCAGCCGGGCCATTTCCGACTTCAGCAGCGCCCGATTGCCAATATGAGCATATGCGGATTTGATCGTCTCGATAGCATTCTTGCCCAAAGCGGTCAGAAAGCTCTCCATAAGCATATCTGTGCGCAAAAGGCTGTCATCTATATCGATAACCAATGGCTTCATGTTGTTTTTCGTCAATTTGAGAAAGACCTATTTAACTCGAATACGCACCCGTCATCGGCATATTTTGGGATGGTCTTGCAATACAAGCGCGCCCGATCCCACGCCGCGACAACTTTGGGTATATATGCTCGTGTTTCGGCATAGGGCGGAACCCCGTTATTTTGGATAACCGCATTTTCTCCGGCATTATAGCCTGCGAGTGACAGTATGGGATCACCGCCAAATTTCCCCAAAAGCCAATCCAGATAGGCAACCCCGCCTGAAATGTTCTGCTTGGGGTCATTGGCATCGGTCACCCCGAACCGCTCAGCAGTGGCCGGAATAAGCTGCATCAGGCCCATCGCCCCCTTCTCACTCTTGGCATCGACACGTCCGGCACTTTCCACGGCAATCACAGCCAAAGCAAATGCAGGCGAAACCCGCTTGCCGGCCGTGGCCAGCAAAATAGCCTGCCCGTGGTCTTTGATAATCTTGTCCATGGTGGCCGCACTGGGGGCAATCAACGCCTTTTGCGCCCCATTGGCATTTAAAGCCGTCAAAGCGCGGTCAAGACGAATGGGGTCAGCATCATCAAGGGCAGGCGACAACGCCGCCCAAAACCACGCATCGGTTTTCTCCGCTGCAGGGGCCGCGCCAGGAGCGCTTTCTGCCTCAACTTGCGGCTCCGGCTTTGGCGCCTCGTAATCATAGGGCCATGTCTTCTCCACCTGAATGGTGATCCGCTTGGTTTGACCGGGCGTGGGCGGCGCAACACGCTTGAAGGTAAACCCCTCCGCCTCCTGAGCCGCAGATGGCAAGACACCGACCATAACAGCCAGACAAAACCACGAACACGCAGCTGTTATATTTAAGTAGAGACCTCTGCCCACGGCGTTACCGCTCTTTTTGTTAGGTTTTGCACACTCTACGGAATTGGCCCTGCGAATGTCACCGGAAAAGAGCGGCAAATGTGCCAAATTGCGAAGATTGCCCTGCTTTTTAAGCCCGTCCGCAAGATTTCTTTCGAAAATTTGAAATAAAATCGAATTTTCCCGCTCAGCTAAATGCATGAAATCTTTTGGTTTTTCTAAAACTCAAAAATAATTCTTGGATTTTCGCTATATTTTTGAGGACTTGTCCAATTTCCGCCCGATTTGAGGTGTCTAAAAGCGTTGTTCGAGACACAGTGTTTCGGACTTAAGGGTACGAAAGTGGAGAGATGACCTTGTTGGGTAACAGTGTTAATTCTCTGTCTGTCTTGACTGCCTCTAACTGTACTCGGGAAACCGAGGCGTAACTTTAACTTGTGTAAGTGCTCAATCCTTGGAGGGAAACGAGATGAAACTGTTTAAACTGGCTAACCAATTCTCTAAAGACGAAGACGGTGCGGTAACTGTAGACTGGGTAGTCTTGACAGCTGCTTTGGTTGGAATTGCTCTTGTTGTGATTTCTACTGTTAAGTCCGGTATCGAAGAAGCTTCGACTGACATTAAAAACGAACTGACAAGCGCTCTGAGCGGTTAAGTTTGAAAGCGGAGCGGTGCAGTTTTGCGCCGCTCCGGTTTACAGATCGTAGCGTTTGAGGGCATACTAGCACGACATAACGCAATGATCGCCCCGAAAGACCGAATATGACATTTCTCAAGCTCCGGCTACGGACTTCAGCCCAAAACTTCAGCAATGATGAAAGCGGCGCTGTGACCGTAGATTGGGTCGTTTTGACCGCCGCTTTGGTAGGAATTGTGATCACCTTGATCTCAACCATCACCGCGGGAATTGAGGAAGCTGCAACCGACATCAAGAACGAACTGACAAGCGCGCTCAGCGGCTAACCTAAAGGCGCATGCCGCAGACATTGTCATTTGTAAAACCCGTTGGTTCAAACAAACTTGCGGAGGCAGATAGACCTGCCCTCACAAAACAACACAAGACACGCAATGGTCATTATTTGGCTAAGATGATGACATCTTAAAGAAGCATTCAAAGGGTCTAGTAAGAATTAAGCGTATTAGGTGAAGTGGAACAGTAAAATGAATGTCCTGTGTCTTTTGAAAAATGCCATCGATGACGAATCTGGCGCGGTAACCGTCGACTGGGTTGTTTTGGCCGCCGCAACTGTCCTGATGGGCACATCGGTCATCACTGTCTTGAAGCCCGGCTTCACCGATGGTGCGAATTTGATCAGCTCCGCAATTATTTCGGCAACAACCTTCTAGTGGCGGATGCGATGAGTTAGACTAGTTTCACAAGATTTTACTGTTAGAAAGTGAATGGTAACAGATTGTGTGATACGATATGTGATCCACTTACGAACGAAGCCCGAAAAGCACTGCCCCAATCAAGGTCCCCAAAATGCGTCTTGTCTTCCTACTCGTTCTTCTCGCCGGAATTGGACTTGCCGGTTTTGGCGTCTATATGGCCAGCGAAATGTTCAACCGCGACCAGAGCGAGCTTAAGCGCCTGCGCACAGCCTTGTCCGGTCAGGTAGACCTTGGACCGGTGGTGGTCTCGACCAAAGAATTGCGATACGGCCAGCCGTTGACCGCCGATATGATCAAAATCGTGGAATGGCCGATCAACGCGCGCCCGGCCAATGTCTTCACCTCAATCGAAGATATCTTGGGCCCAGAAAACTCCAAACCGCGGGCAATCACCCGACTGATCGAACCCGGCGAAGCTGTTTTGACAACAAAAGTCACTGATTTTGGTCAGGATGCGGGCGTTGCATCGAAATTGTCTCCCGGCATGCGTGCCTTCACCATTCGCGTTGACGTGGCCTCCGGTGTGTCTGGATTTTTGCAGCCCGGCGATAGCGTGGACATTTTGTGGTCCGGTCGTGACGGCGGTGGCACCATTACCCGGTTGATCCTTGAGAACATCAAGTTGATCGCCATTGACCAAAGCACAGACGGCGACACGAACCGCCCGGTTGTGGCCCGCACAGTGACCGTCGAAGTGGCTCCGATCACAGTGGCATCTCTGGCACAGGCCCAGCAGACCGGAAAACTGTCGCTCTCCTTGCGCGGTGCGGAAGACGAAACCTCCTCCGGACCGATCGAGGTTGATTTGGCCGACATCATCGGCAAGGTCGAAACCGTCGTCCAGCAAGAGCGGGTTTGTACAATCAAGGTGCGCAAAGGTGCCGAAGTTGTTGAGATCCCCGCCGATTGCCCCCCGGCTCAATAAAGCCACATCACAACCGCAAACTGTGACTTATCCACATCAACTAGTGTGGTTAAGAGTTTGATTCTTGCTATATTTCAAACAGTACACCATTCTGACGTGGATTAAGGACCGATCCAACGGTCCAATCTACCAGAAATAGTGATTTTGAGAGGCAGGATCACATGAAATTGAGCACGCTAATTCAAGCGGGTCTTGTCGGCATTGCACTTGCAGTCCCGGCAGCACAGCCCGTATCAGCCCAAAACGTTCTAAACGTCATGCGCGGTGCTGCATCCAACAGTATATCTGTTGCTGTAAACCGCGCTGTTGTTATGGAAAGCGATCGCGTCTTCGCAGAGGTTTCGGTGGCCAACCCCGGTATCGCTGACGTCGCGGCATTGTCCGACCGTAACTTGTACGTTTTGGGAAAAGTCCCCGGACGCACCACATTGACATTGCTTGGTCCCGATGGCGGACTGATCACCAATGTCGACATTCGGGTCGCACCGGATATCGCCGAGTTTAAAGAACGCCTGCGCGAAATTCTTCCACGCGAGAAAGTGGAAGTCCGAACCGCTAATGACGGCATCGTTTTGTCAGGGCAAGTGTCCAGCTCACAAAAGCTGGCGCGGGCTCTGGAACTTGCGGAACGCTATGCGCCTGAGCGGGTGACAAACCTTCTCACCGTTGGCGGCACCCAGCAGGTGATGCTCAAAGTGCGCTTTGCAGAAATGCAGCGTAACGTGGCCAAAAACCTTTCAACGTCACTGGGCATCGGCCGCTCCGGCTCCTCCAGCTACGGCGTCGCAGGCAATGGCGGCTTTGGCAGCGGAAACCTGGGCGCTCTTGCAGACGGGAACCCGTTGACCCCAGGAGGACCAATCGGGGCCGCAGGTGCCAACAGCAACACCTACGGCAATCTGGGCTTCAGCCTCGCTGGGCTGGAAGTCAACATGCTGCTCGAAGCGCTTGAGCAAAAAGGCATGGTCCGCACACTCGCGGAGCCGAATATCGTTGCGATTTCCGGGCAAGACGCGGAGTTTCTCGCCGGTGGCGAATATCCGATCCCGGTTGTTGAAGATGGTGCCGTTCAAATCGAATACCGCCCCTTTGGTGTTGAGCTGCTGTTCAAACCAACAGTTGTCGGTGACGATCTGATCAATCTGGAACTCGGTGCCACGGTCAGCGCCATTGACCCAACCGTCGCCGTGACCACAAACGGCATTACGGTCAACGGCTTCTCCGTGCGCCGCGCGGTCACCACCGTCGAGATGAGAGACGGCGAAAGCTTCGCAATTGCGGGCCTTTTGCAAGAAGACTTCAACGATCTGGTGGGACAGGTTCCATGGTTGGGCGATGTTCCGATCCTGGGCTCGCTCTTCCGCTCAACGGAGTTTGAACGCCGTCAGTCGGAACTGGTGATCATCGTGACACCACATCTGGTTGTACCAACATCCGGTGAGGCCTTGTCGCTGCCAACAGACAGAATGCGCATCCCAACCGAACGTGAACTGTTCCTCTACGGTAAAGTAGAAGGACGTCAGGGCGCGGCCGGTCAAGTTGCACAACAAGATCTGCAAGGATCCCTTGGATACGTGGTGGAGTGAGAGAGATGAAAAAACCAATACTAGCATCCGCATCCCTCGTTGTTTTGGCCGCTGCCTGTACGCAGACACCGGTCGGAACGCTCAACAATCAAAGCGCCTTTGGAAATTCCTATATCGAAAACCAATCGGCGCAGATTGCCTACGGCTCCGAGGCGCGCCTCAAAAATCTGGGGACGGCTTTTAACAACGCCGTGCCCACCATGATCAACTTTGAGTTCAACAAATCCAATCTGGATGCCGAAGCGCGCCGCGTGCTAGGCCTTCAGGCCGATTGGATCAAACGCCACCCCAATGTGCGGTTCTCGGTGTATGGCCATACGGATATGGTCGGCAGCAACCGCTACAACTACAATCTGGGACTGCGACGGGCCCGAAACTCGGTCAATCACCTTGTTTCACTTGGTGTAAAAAGGTCACAGCTCAAAGCGCTGGTCTCGCGCGGTGAGACGCAGCCTCTGGTCGCCTCCGGTGGCCCTGAAAGGCTCAACAGACGCGCCGTAACAGGCGTTTCAGGCTTCTTGCAGGGCTTTAGAGGCGCTGGCATGGACGGCAAACGCGCTGTCATCGTCTATAACGAATATGTAGGCGATGAAGGCTCCGAGGTTGTCGTAGCCGAGTAGGCTTAAAAAATCGAATTTTAGGCTAAAATAAATTGCCCCACACCCGTTTTTCGTGCATAGAAACAACGGGTGTGGGGCTTGTCTTGTGAGGGTATTCGCGTGACGTGCCGCCGCGGTGTTAATATACGAAAATTTCTGTCCGATAAGACCGGTTCTTCAACGGTTGAATTCGTGATTGCTTTGCCAATCTTGCTCGCAATGCTGGCCTTCTCGGTTCAATACGGGAACGCCCTCAAAGTCCGCAATAATCTGGACATCGCCTCCAGAGATGCGGCGCGCTACCTTGCGCGCGCTCCACTTGATGTCAGCGGCACCGATGTCGATCAGGTTTTCAAAGATCGCGCCCGCGCCATTGTGGCCGCAAGGGTGGCGACCACCAAAAGCACGATCTCCACATTTGCCCCCACCAGCAACAGCACCGTGGCGACCGTTGCCGTGACCATCGATGTCCCCTTCCCGCTTTTGAAATGGCTGGGCCTGTTCACCAGCGCAGATCCCACATTGTCCATGTCCTCCGCCGAAAGCTGGGCGCGCACCGGTGACGGGGTGACCACCAGCAGCACATCGGGGGGAAGCTGATATGAAATCCCTCCGACTGAACTTTAAGAACTTCCTCAAAGGCGACACCAGCGGCAGCGCCACGGTCGAGTTTGTCATCATCTTCCCGGTCCTGTTCTTTTTCGTGGGCTTTATTTTGCTGCTGGCATTCGACTTCTTTTGGATGCTGACCTCGCAAAAGGCCGTGGAACGCGGCGCCCGCCTCGCCGTGACCATGCTACCGGTGCCAGACGCCCTGATCGAACAAGGACGGGTCATCAACTACACGCTCACCACATCCGCAGATGACGGCGAGCCGTGTTTGCCCGGCGGTAATTGCGCCGCAGTTCCGACATATTCTTGCCGTGGTGGGACATATATTAACCAAAGTACATCACCATACTGTAATGTGACACGGTTTAATCAAATCTACGACGTGGTCAGAAACTTAGCGCCGAACTCGATCGTGCCGGCGGATCTGACAGTAACATATGAGGACAGCGGCTTGGGCCGAGCAACAGAATCTTATATACCACTTGTTACTGTGGAATTGCAGCAAACGCGGGTTTTAAGCTCGTTCACGTGGTTAGAGCGATTTTTCCCAATCCTGGGGAATACGGCAGTGCCAACAGTGGCCGCCGCGTTCGTCGGGGAAAACATGGGCAATTGAGGGCAAATAGACGATATGGCACTGAAACTCACCAAGGAGACCCAAGTTAAGGTCGAAGCGTATGCAATTGCCAATGATATCCGGCGATTCGATCTGCTTGTGGAGGATCTCGATACCGAACTTTCCAAAAACTGGGCGCCACTCACTTTCGAAGAAGGGCTGGCGAAGTACCAAAAAGACCCGTTTGACGAGTTGGAATTCGTGGTCGTCGCCGTTGATCGCGCTGATGAAGCGAATTTGGGTCCGGCTGCAAATGTCATCACCTCGGCCAAAGCGATGGGGATCAAAGTGCTGTTGGTGGCCCATGAGCTTAGCCCGATTGCCCTTCACCAGTTAATGCGTTTGGGTGCGGATGATTTTGCCCCCTATCCGCTGCCCGAAGGTGCGCTTACAGATTCCCTTGAGCGGCTCCGCGATATGCCCAATAACCCGGCGGAAACAAAAGAAAAATCCGGGAAAAACCGGCGCGGGATGATCCTGCCGGTTTATGGGATCGCAGGCGGTGTCGGTGCCTCCACATTCGCCGTAAACCTGGCTTGGGAAATGGCCACATATACCAAGAAAACCAACAAGCGCGTCGCTCTTTTGGATCTCAACTTCCAATACGGCTCGGTCTCCACATATCTCGATATGCCCCGGCGCGAAGCGATCTACGATCTGTTGTCGGACGCCTCCAATGTGGACAATGACGGTCTGGCTCAGGCGCTCAGCAGCTTTAAGACGCGCCTTGCGGTGCTGACCTCGCCGCTGGATGCGCTGCCGCTCGATATTGTCGGTGCCGATGATATGGAAAAACTGCTGCGCACCGCCGCTATGTCTTATGATTTTGTTGTGGTTGATATGCCCAGCACGCTGGTCGGCTGGTCGGACCGGGTTTTGCAAATCTCCGAAGCTATGTTTGCGGTGTTGGAGGTGGATATGCGCTCCGCCCAAAACGCGCTGCGCTTCTTGCGGACCCTCAAGGCGGAGGACCTTCCGCACGAGAAAATCCAGTATGCGCTCAACCGCGCGCCCGGATTTACAGACATGAACGGCAAGGGCCGGATCAAGCGTTTGGCCGAATCACTGGCGATCGACATCAACATTCTACTGCCAGATGGTGGCAAAGCGGTCACAAATTCCAACGATCAGGGGCTTCCGCTGTCAGAAACGGCACCAAAAAACGCTCTTCGTAAGGAAATTCGCAGAATTGCCACATCTTTGGTGGATATGGCTGCTGAGCAAAAAGCAGCTGTCGCCTGAGGGGTATGAAAAATGTTTAAGAGATATGCACGCGCTGAAGCACCGGTGGCCCCGTCCATTGAAACGCCGACCGCTCAGGAACTTGAAGCGAAAAGCCGGCGCGACAATCGCAAGGCTGCGCCCACAAAAGAAGAATCCGACAATAAGCTGCGCGAGCGTAAACGTCAGGACAAGCTGCTTGATGTGCGCATGGACTTGCACAAAAAACTCCTTGAGACGCTCAATCTGACCGTTCTGGACAAAGCCACGGAACAGGATCTGCGCCGCGAAATCAGCATCATTTCCGCCGAGGGCCTTCGTGAGATGGGGGTCGTGCTCAACTCCGCTGAAACCGATGCGCTCAATCAGGAACTTTATGACGAAGTGACCGGCCTCGGCCCGTTGGAACCGCTGCTGAAAGACGACAGCATCAACGATATTCTGGTCAATTCCGCCGAACAGATTTTCGTCGAGCGCGCAGGCAAGTTGGAGCTGACAAGTGTTCGGTTTCGCGACGAAAAACACCTGTTGCGCGTCATCGACAAAATCGTCTCCGCGGTGGGGCGACGGGTCGACGAATCCAACCCATATGTGGACGCCCGTCTTGCCGACGGCTCGCGCTTCAACGCGATGGTCCCGCCTTGTGCGGTGGACGGCTCGCTGGTCTCCATCCGTAAGTTCAAAAAAGACAAGCTGAACATTGATGAGCTGATCGAATTTGGCGCGTTCAACGAAGATATGGCCACCTATTTGCAAGCCGCCGTTGCAACCCGCCTTAATATCATCGTCTCGGGCGGTACCGGTTCGGGTAAAACGACAACCCTCAATGCGCTTTCGGGCTTCATTGACGACCACGAGCGGATCGTCACCATCGAGGACACCGCCGAGCTTCAGCTGCAGCAGGTCCATGTGGGCCGGATGGAAAGCCGTCCGCCCAATGTTGAGGGCAAGGGCGAGGTGACGCAGCGCGATCTGTTGCGCAACGCGCTTCGGATGCGCCCGGACCGGATTATCGTCGGGGAGACCCGCGGCGACGAGGTGATCGACATGCTGCAGGCCATGAATACCGGCCATGACGGCTCCATGACCACGATCCACGCGAACTCCGCGCGCGATTCCGTGGCACGTCTTGAGAATATGATTGCCATGACCGGCGTTGAAATGCCGCTAAAGGCCACACGGGCGCAGATTTCCTCGGCTGTGAACCTGATCGTGCAGGTCAGCCGCCTTCAGGACGGCTCGCGCCGGATGGTCTCAATCACTGAGCTGACCGGTATGGAGGGGGAAATCATCTCCATGCAGGAAATCTTCAAGTTTGAACGCACAGGCTTGGGCGAAGACGGCAAAATCATCGGCCACTTCACCTCGACGGGCTTGCGCTCCACGTTCTCCGAGCGGTTTGCGCAATGGGGATATGACCTGCCCGCGAGCATCTACTCGCAAACGCGGCAATCGGCATAAGGTGAACCATCATGAGTTTTGAACCCTTCATCTATGCGATCATCTTCGTCGGCGTCCTGCTTATGGTCGAAGGCATCTATCTGGTAATCTTCGGAAAATCCGTCAGGCTCGAAGGCAAGGTCAACCGCCGTCTGGAGCTTTTGGAAAAAGGCGAAGACCCCGAAGAGGTGCTCAACACCCTTCGCCGCGAACGCGAACAACACCGCGAAAGCATCAGCCTTCCGATCTTGGCCCCGCTGTCCGCCAAAGCGGCGCAAGCCAATATCGCCTTCACCCCGGCCGCCCTTGTTATGGTCATGGTATTTCTAGGCGTGATGAGCTTTGTGATGATGACATTTTTCACAGGCGCCACGCTGCCCATCCGCCTCGGCGTCTCGACAGTTATGGGCTATGGTGCTGTTTTCATTTGGCTTTCCAATAAAGCCAAAGCCAGAATTTCGCTCTTTGAGGAACAATTGCCCGACGCGGTTGAACTGATTGTGCGAAGCCTGCGCGTGGGCCACCCGTTCTCCAGCGCGATTAACATTGTGGCGCAGGAAATGCCTGACCCGCTGGGCTCCGAATTTGGCATGATCGCCGACGAATCCACCTACGGCATGGACGTCAATGAAAGCCTCGCCAAAATGGCCGAACGGGTGAACGTGCAAGATCTCATGTTCCTGACCGTGGCGGTGAATATCCAGTCCACATCGGGCGGTAATCTGGCGGAAATCCTCGACGGCTTGGGCAAGGTTATCCGCTCACGCTTCAAACTTTTCCGGCGCGTACGCGCCATCACCGCCGAGGCGCGCTGGTCCGGCTGGTTCCTGTCGATCTTCCCGCTTTTGGCAATTGTTCTGATCAACGTTATGCAGCCCGACTACTACGCGGCCGTGAAAGAAAGCCCCTATTTCGTGCCTGCCGCTGTGGCCGTCGGTGTGCTTTTGCTAATTAACGTGATTTTCATGCGTATTATGGTTAATATAAAAGTTTAAACATGGATTCAGCTTTAGACATAGTATCCCAGTCTTGGGACTTCCTCACAGCGGCATTCGGCCCGATGGGACCTTTCTTTGCCATCGGTGCCATGGGTGCGCTGCTGATCGCCCTGTCTGTGCCTGCTCTTTTGAAACGCAGACCAGACCCGATGGATCGTCTCAGCGTCTCCGGGATTGAACCGCGCGGCTCCGGCGGTGCCCGTGGCGGCGCCATCAAATTGCGCTATGACGGTGCCGGGTCCGCTCTGGACAAATTCGCCCCCTATTTGGAGCCCAAAGACCAAAAGGAATTGGGTGCCACCCGCCTGAAACTGATTCAAGCGGGCTATCGCAGCAAATCGGCGGTCTCGACCTACCACCTGTCGCGCTTTGTGTTGGGTATCGGCTTCCTGCTCGCCGGTGTGCTGTCGGTCTTCCTGCGCCCGGACGATCCCAGTGTCACAAAACTTCTGATGTCGGTGCTGATACCCGGTTGCGTTGGTTATTTCGCGCCCTCCTATTGGGTGGAGCGGCGCCGACAACAGCGCCAAGATGACGTGATCAGCGGCTTTCCAGACTCTCTTGACCTCATGCTTGTCTGCGTCGAGGCCGGTCAATCCCTCGATCAGGCCATCATGCGTGTCGCCAAGGAAATTCAGGCAGGCTACCCGACCTTGGCCGAAGAGTTCGAAATCGTGTCCAGCGAAATGCGCGCCGGTAAGGACCGGACCACCGTGCTGCGCGATATGGGCGAACGGTGCGGCGTCTCGGACATCTCATCGTTTGTGACCGTGCTTGTACAATCTGCGACATTTGGTACATCCATCTCCGACGCACTCCGGGTCTACGCCTCTGAGATGCGCGACAAACGCGTCATGCGCGCCGAGGAGAAAGCCAACGTGCTACCAACCAAACTGACCATTGGCACCATGCTGTTCACCGTGCCGCCACTTCTGATCATCCTGGTTGGCCCGTCGATATATGACATCTATGTCAACCTCCTGGGCGGGGGTGGCTAATGTCCTCACCGGGGGCAATGGGCGCAATTCTGATCGCCGCTCTGGCAGCCCTGAGTGCATGTGAAACTTTGGATCGGGACACATTGTCGGGGGACAACCTGGCACCCTCCGGCACGCCTGAGCTGGACGAAGTTGTCGATGGGCTGGTGGTCGGCCACCGCCTGATGGCCGCCGGTGAATACGAACTTGCCCTCAAATCCTACACCCGCGAGATCAACAATCAGGGCCTGAGCGCGGATATCCTGTCTGCCATCGGGTCGGCCAACCTCAAATTGGGCCGCCTCAAACAAGCCCGAAAATTTCTGGAACAATCGACCGAGCAGGATCCCGACTTCGTGCCCGCTTGGAACAATCTCGGTGTGGTCCAAACCTCGCTCAAAGACTATGTGGGCGCGCACCAATCCTTCCGCGCCGCGTTTGCATTGGATAACGGCGCCTCAGAAGAAGTTTGGCAAAACCTGCTTTTGGCTATAAACAATCTAAAAAACAACGAAGCAGCAGACCCGGATCAAACCAATTTTGATCTGGTGAGAAGAGGCAATGGGCGCTACCTCCTTCTGGAAACGCCCTAACAGGGGTTAAGAGATGGGCAAAATTGCAAGCAAAACGGGCTTTATAGCTCTGTGCACAACGATCGGCCTTGTCGGCTGCGAGGCCATGAGCCCCGGAAAACCGACCCTAGAGGGCGAACTGGACGTCATCGAGGCCACACAACAGACCGATATCATGCTGACCTTGGCCGAACCGGGCGAAGCTGTGAACTACTTCAAACGCAAACTCGCAGAGCAGCCCGATAACGAAGAATACGTCCGCGGCCTCGCGATCTCGCTCAACCGGGCGCAAAAGCCGCAAGAAGCGGCACTGGTTTACAATCGCCTCACAGAATCGGGCAAAGCCACCAGCGAGGACCGGTTGCAATATTCCGAGACGCTGATCAAAACCGGCGCCATCGCAGATGCCGAGCTTCAGCTGGCCGCAATCCCCCCGACCGTGGAGACCTATAAACGCTACCTTCTGGAAGCCATTGTCGCGGATAACAACAAAGACTGGGACAAGGCCGACAGCTTTTATGAGACCGCCCGCGGGCTGACCACCAAACCCGCCCCCGTGCTCAACAATTGGGGCATGTCGAAACTGGCAAGGGGCGATTTCGAAAGCGCCTCGAACTATTTCCAAGAGGCGATCACCTTCGATCCGAAAATGTTCTCGGCCAAAAACAACCTCGTCACCGCCCGCGCCCGAAAGAAAAACTACCGCCTTCCGGTGATCCCAATGTCCGAGCTGGAAGAAGCGCAGCTTCTCTACAACACCGGCATCATCGCCGTGCGCCAAGGGGATGTCGACGTCGGCCGCGGCCTGTTTGAACTCGCCGTCGAGACCCACCCAAGGCATTTTCAGGAGGCATCAGACGCGCTCAATTCCCTACAAACGAACGTAGCGAATTAATCCGTGCTGGCCGACTATCTCTTCCTGGCGGCAACCGTTCCGCTCAGCATCTACGCAGGTTGGAGCGATCTCAAAACGATGACGATCCCCAATTGGGTCTCCATCGCTCTGATTGCAGCCTTCATCGTGATCGCCCTCTTTACCCTGCCCTTTGACACCGTGCTGTGGCGTCTGGGCGGCGCTGCAATCGTACTGCTCGTGGGGTTTATTCTAAATGCAATCAAGGTGTTAGGCGGCGGCGACGCCAAATATCTGGCGGCCATCGCACCGTTTATCGCACTCCATGACCTATCGGCATTTATGGTGATTTTCTCGGTCTCGCTGATCGTGACACTGGCCCTTCACCGGGTGGCCATGCGCATCAAACCGCTGCGCCGGGCAACCCCCGATTGGGTCTCTTGGGAGGCCGGGCGAAACTTCCCCATGGGCATTTCCATCGCCACGGCCATCATCGTCTATCTTGCGATCAAGGCCTTTAACGGCGCTTAAAAATCCACGCATGCTCGCGCGTGTCGGCCAGTTGCCACCGGGTCTCGGCCGCGTTCAACGCGTTGAGATAGGCCCGAAATGTGGGCTGACTGATGGGACATTTGGGCACCACCAAAAACTCCGCCCCATCCGCATCCCGCGTCCCCCCGTAATACCACGGCGAGGCGTAATCCAACCGCGCCACCTCCGCCATCAGCGGCATCGGATTGGCCACATCGACCAAAGCCAGCCTCTTGTCCCCGTATCCGGCAGCAACCAGATCATCGGCCATGGCGCGCATTAACCCGTAATAGCCGGTCTTGAGCGTGCATTTATCGATCTCAAACGCGCCCAGACGCAGCGACTCGTCGGGCTCCTCGTCCTCCAAAACAGGCGCAGGATCAACCACGCCGTCAATCACCACCATCGCCTCGGCCACAAAACTGCGCTTGCGCTCAATGATCAACCCGGCGTGCAAAGGATCGCTCATGATCGACACATACCCGTCGCCAGGGGCCGCCATGTTGCGGATCGGACTGGACACCATATTGACGAAAGAAGGCGTGATCAGGCCCAAAGACACCCATCCGAGCACCAGAAAATAACTGCGCCCGTCCCAGCCATAGACCCGCGCACCGGCCATGTTGCGGCTCCAAACCAGACAGGCAAATCCCAAAGGCACCAGCCATTTCGTGTCATTGCCCCAGTTTTGATAGGTGATATAGGCAAAACCGGGGGCCAGAAGAAACAGCACCAAACCATCGCGCGAAAACCCCGCCGAGCGCAGCCCAACGATGGCCGCAAGCAGACATATGGTGCCGGGAAAAAACGATGGCAGGGCCAGAACTTCGGTGAATTCCTTGCCCGGACGCGGGCGCACCTCGCTGCCGGACACAAACAACAGATCCAGCAGATAATGCCGCCAAAACTCCAACCCGCCAAAGACCACACTGGCCAAAAGACAGACAAAAAGCCCCGCCAGAATGCAAACCGCCAAACGTGTCCAAGACCGGTCAATGATCAAAACCAGCGCCACCATAGGTGCCAGAACAACAAAGAACGTCGCCTTCAACAGCAGCAAAAACCCCAACATCAGACCAATTACCAGACCGTCCACGCGCGGGCGCGGCGCCGCATCCACCTCCGGCAACAGGATCAAAGCGGCGATGACAAACACCGCAGCCCAGCCCCAACGGTTATAATACATGGACATGGACACCGTCGCCTGTTCGCCGCCATAAACCACCGCCGTGACCATAATCAGCGTGAGCACACCAAAGAATATGCCCAGATTTCCGCCAAACCGGCGGGCACCAACCCAGACAAGACATGGCAAAAAGAACGCGCCAATCAGCAAATTTCCGGCCATATTCGCGGTTGAAATGCCAAAGCCCAGATCAAGGAAAAACGCGATTGGCCAGAACGCCAAAACGCCCAAAGGTGTCATGAAATCAATGTGTTGAGCCTGCCCCATGGACAAGCGCAAGGCAGCCTCCGTGGCGTGAAGCACATCCACCTCATGGCCGGTGACCGCCAAATGACCGGGCGTCAGCAACAACACCGCCTCAACCAGCAAAACCCCGATGAGAACCAGCGGCAGACGCCAAGACAGGCGGAAAGTGTCGGACACATTCGCTCCTTTTGCGCGGACCTTTAGAGATGCTTGATCGGTCATTAAGTATAATGCCTTGTGAATATTTTCGATCGTGCCGAAATTTCGCCCCAAATTCGGGCCATTACAAGGCGGTGGTGTAAAAAGGTAAAAGGCTTTCCAAAATGAAGCATATGAAATCGACCGTTCATGCTCCGGTTCCTCCTGTCAGCATAGAAGCGACCGGGTTGGAGCTTGAGCTTTGCCGCGACATCATGCTCAAAACCATGTTCCGCCGGAACCTGACGCTTACATCGGATGTGGCAAACGCGCTTTGCGTCCTGCCGCCGGTCGTTCAGGAATTGATCGAAATGTGCCGGGAAAACGGTATGATCGAAACTTTGGGAATGCGTGGCAGCGAAAATGCAGCCGAGCTGCGCTACCAACTGACCGATGCGGGCAAACAGCGCGCGACCGACGCCCTTGAACAGTCGGAATATTACGGCGCCCTGCCCGTGCCACTCGAAGACTTTCGCACCCAGACCAAACGCCAGTCGATCACCGATGTGGCCATAACCAAAGAACGCCTCGAAGGCTCCATGCAGCATCTGGTATTGCCCGACGATCTTCTGGCCCAGCTTGGACCGGCGGTGAATTCAGGCAAATCCGTGTTGCTCTACGGCCCACCGGGCAACGGTAAATCGTCGATTTCCAACGGCATCCGGGACGCGCTTGGCGACAAGATTTTTGTGCCGCGCTTTATCGAATACGAAGGTCAGGTGATCTCCGTTTACGACCCGATTGTACACTCCGAGGTCGAAGATGACGGCGCCAACTCCAAAGAGCTGCGCCGGGTCGCAAACCACGATCCGCGCTACGTTTTGTGCCGCCGCCCAACGGTGATGACCGGCGGTGAGCTGACCTTGGATATGCTCGATCTGAACTACAATAAGATCTCCAAAACCTATCAAGCGCCCTTGCAGCTCAAAGCCACCGGCGGCGTGTTCATCGTCGACGATTTGGGCCGACAGCAAGAGCCGCCACAAGCGCTGATCAACCGCTGGATTGTGCCGATGGAGGGCGGATATGATATCCTGTCGCTGCAATCGGGCCAGAAATTCATCGTGCCCTTTGACACTCTGGTGATCTTTTCCACCAACTTTGCGCCAGCGGAACTCTTCGATGGAGCGGCTCTCCGCCGAATCTACTATAAAATCCTCATTGATGGCCCAACCCGCGATGATTTCATTAAGGTGTTCTTCAAGGTCTGTCAGGCCTACAAGATCAAACCATCCGAAGAGGTCATCACCCATCTGCTCGCCAACAAATATCCAACGGTCGATAATCTGTTCGCATCCTACCATGCGCCATTTTTGATCGATCAAATGCTCTCGATCTGTGAATATGAGCAGCGCGAGCGGATGATGAGCGTAGAACTTGTTGATCGCGCCTGGGAAAACCTCTTCGTTAAGGAGCGTACGATCGCAAAATGAAGACTGGGATTGCCGGATGCGGGCGAATGGGGCTGCCGATGGCTCAATCGTTGCAAAACGGCGGCGTTAAAACAGTTGGCTTCGATATCAGACGTGGGAACGACTTTGGCAGCGTGCCGATGGAGTTCGCGCCGGATGAATTTGCCCGTGATCTGACCGCGATGTTCACGGTGGTGCGCGACGAGCGTGAGACCGACGCGCTTTTGTTTGACGACCAGCGCATCCTGTCCCACGCACCTGCCCTTGAATATCTGGTGATCTGCTCAACCTTGTCCCCGCGCTATGTGATCGACCTGCGAAGTCGGGTTCCGCAACATATCCAAATGGTCGATGCGCCCATGTCTGGCGCCGCCGTGGCCGCCCGCGAGGCGCGATTGTCCTTCATGATCGGTGGTGAACAACACATCATCGACGAGCTGATGCTCCATTTCGCCGCTATGGGTGACAGCTTTCACCTGATGGGAAAGCTGGGCTCGGGCATGACCGCAAAAGTGCTCAACAATTTGGTGGCCGCAGCCTCGGTTGCCGCGACCCGGACCGCACTTGAATGGGCCGATCACAATGACCTGCCGCGCGACCAGTTGTTGCAAGTGATGCGGCGCAGCTCGGGCCAGACATGGTTCAGCAGCCAATTTGGCGAGATCGAGTTTGCTCAAGACGGCTATGCGGATGACAACACGATCGGCATTTTGGCCAAGGACGTGGCCGCCGCGTTCAGCGCGGCACCTCAAGGCGCATCCCCGATATTGACCGATGCGCTGATCGCAACCATCCGCGGATTGGAGCCGACCCAGTAACCGGGCTCAGCACACTTTCAACCGCCTGCGCCAGCGACTATGCTGATCGCTATGGCGACGCTTCCCAAGACATTTCAAGACTGGTTTGAACGGCGCGGATGGCAACCGCACCCGCACCAACTGGCGCTCACGGAGCAGGCCAAAACAGCCTCACTTTTGCTCATTGCGCCAACAGGCGGCGGCAAAACACTTGCAGGATTTCTACCAACTCTTATCGATTTAGCCACAAATCCTGAGCCGGGATTGCACACACTCTACATTTCGCCTCTCAAGGCGCTGGCCGCGGATATTCGCCGAAACCTTGCCACACCGACCGAAGAATTGGGCCTCGACATCCGCATAGAGGACCGCACCGGCGACACCTCCCAGACCATGCGCAAACGCCAGCGGGTCGATCCACCTCATATCTTGCTGACCACACCGGAATCGCTGGCCCTGTTGATCTCTTACGAGGACGCACCGCGCATTTTTCGCGGCCTAAAGCGCATCATTGTCGATGAAATCCACGCGCTGGCCGAAAGCAAACGCGGCGACCAGTTGATGCTCGCGCTGTCGCGGCTGACCACGCTGGCCCCGGATGCGGTGCGCCTTGGTCTGTCCGCCACCGTCGAAGACCCGCCCGCCTTGGGCGCGTTTTTGTCCACCGGCACACCGACCAAAATCATCGAGGCAGATCCAGGGCCGCAGCCTGATATCTCCATGCTGATCACCCAGGCACCGCCGCCATGGGCCGGGACCGGCGGCGCATATGCCGCCTGCGCGATCATGCAAGAGATCAAACGCCACAAAACGACGCTGGTGTTTATTAACACCCGCGCCAGTGCCGAGCTGTTCTTTCAAGCCCTGTGGGCCATTAACCCTGACAATTTGCCCATCGGCCTGCACCACGGGTCCCTGTCCAAAGAGGCCCGCGGCAAGGTCGAAGGGGCGATGGCCACCGGTGCGCTGCGCGCCATTGTGTGCACCGGATCGCTCGATCTGGGGATTGACTGGGGCGATGTCGATTTGGTCATTCAGGTGGGTGCGCCCAAAAACGTCAAACGTCTGGTCCAGCGCATTGGCCGCGCCAATCACCGCTACAACGCCCCCTCCAAAGCCCTGCTGGTCCCCGCAAACCGCTTCGAAGTGGTTGAATGCCAAGCGGCCCTAGAGGCGGTCATGGAACATGATCTGGACGGCGATCCGCGCGGCCCCGGCCCGCTCGATGTTTTGTGCCAGCACATTCTTTTGATCGCCTGTTCGGGCGGGTTTCAAGCCGATGCGCTCTACCAAGAGGTCCGCAAAGCGGGCCCCTACAGGGATCTGCCCAGAGCGGAATTTGATCAATGCGTCGACTATTGCGCCACCGGCGGCTACGCCCTGAAAGCCTATGACCGCTGGCAACGCCTGAAAAACACAGGCGGCACATGGCACCTGCGCGACCCCCGCGCGACGCAGCGCATCCGCATGAACACAGGCACGATCATGGATGTTGAAACCCTGCCCGTGCGCATGCGCGGCGGCCGCCAACGCGCGCTTGGCGAGGTAGAGGAAAGTTTCGCCGCCACATTAGAGCCCGGCGATACGTTTTTGATCGGCGGACAGGTGGTGCTTTACGAAAGCCTGCGCGAAATGACCGTTTTGGTCAGCAGAACCGCGCGTAAAAACCCCAAAATCGCGGTCTTTATGGGGACCAAACTTGCCACCTCCACCCGGCTGTCCCAAAGGGTCTCCACCTTCCTTGACACCCCCTCCAAATGGAGCGCCCTGCCACAGCACACCCAAACTTGGCTCAAACAACAACAAGCCCTGTCGCAAATGCCGCGCCCGGACCGCCTGCTTGTAGAAACCTTCTGGCGCGGCGAGCGGGCGCATCTGTGTATCTACGGATTTGCGGGCCGAAACGCCCTGCAAACGCTGGGATTGTTGATCACCAAACGCATGGAGGAACGCGGTCTGGATCCGCTGGGCTTTGTGGCGACCGATTATGCCCTGCTCATTTGGGGCCTCAAGGAGGTCACCGACCCCGCCCCGCTGCTCGACGCGCGCACCTTACGCGACGGGCTGGAACGGTGGCTGTCAAGCAACGCGGTGATGAAACGGACCTTTCGAAACGCCGCCCGCATCGCCTGCCTGATCGAACGCAACCTGCCGGGCCAGCGAAAATCGGGCAAACAGGCGACCTTTTCTTCGGACATTCTCTACGACACTTTGCTCAAATACGACCCCGATCACCTGCTGATGAAAATCACCCGCACGGAAGCCGAGCGCGGCCTTGTGGATTTTGGCCGGATCGAAGAGATGCTCCACCGCATAGAGGGCCGGATTGATCTGGTCCAAGCCCCCCATGTCACGCCATTGGCCGCCCCGCTGCTGCTGGAGGTGGGCAAGGTTCCGATCAAGGGTGCCGCGCAAGATACGCTGCTGGAACAAGAGGCAGAGGCGTTGATGAAAGACGCCGGATTAACCGCCTAAACCTCCAAAAGTTAACGCTGAAACCTCCTAACCCATTGATTTTAAACACCTCACTAATCTACTCTTCTAGAAAAGTAGAAATGAAAAATCGCGCCAAAATTTCACCCACCCCACAGAAAACCCCCTTGATTTGAGAACAAAACAAGATCATAGATACACGCATGTTTTGGCATGACTTCGATTTTTGCAGCGCCCAGCTTCGCGCACTCCCCGCAGGCGCGCTGTGGTGGGGCGACGCAAAACTGCTATGCGTGAGCGATCTGCATCTGGGAAAGTCCGAGCGTATGGCCCGGCGCGGCGGCCAACTTGTCCCGCCCTATGACAGCCTTGAAACCCTGATCCGCCTCAAAGACCTGATCGACCAGCACGACCCCGAAACGGTCATATGCCTGGGCGACAGCTTCGACGACCTGACCGCCGGACAAAGACTGGATGCAAACCTGCTGCAACTGCTGGCCACACTCATCGCCGGACGCAAATGGATTTGGATCACCGGCAATCACGATCCGGGCCCGCTCGACATCCAAGGATCATGGCTGGCCGAGTTCAAACAGGACGGCCTGACCTTCCGCCATATCGCCCAAGACACCAGCGAGGCCGGCGAGATATCCGGCCACTTCCACCCCAAAGCCAGCATCCGCGGACGCCGCCGACCGTGCTTTTGCTACGACAGCCGCCGCCTGATCCTGCCCGCGTTCGGCACCTATACAGGCGGCCTGCGCGCCAGCGATCCGGTTATCGCAAACCTGTTCGACAGCACCGCAAGGGCGGTGATGACCGGAACCAAATCGACAGTGATACCGCTCAGGGCCGCCTAGGCGGTCAGGCCCACAGGCTCCTCAACACCATTGGCCCGACAACAGGCCGTGACCGTGTTGGCCAGCAAACAGGCGATGGTCATGGGCCCGACACCGCCCGGTACAGGCGTGATCGCACCGGCCACCTCAGAGGCGCTGGCGAAATCCACATCACCCACCAACCGCGTCTTGCCCTCACCCTTTTCAGGCGCATCAATCCGGTTAATGCCCACATCAATCACCGTGGCACCGGGCTTGATCCAATCGCCCTTGATCATCTCGCGCCGACCGACCGCCGCCACCAAAATATCCGCATTGCGGCACAACGCCTCGATATCCTTGGTGCGCGAATGGGCAATGGTCACCGTGCAACTGTCGCCCAAAAGAAGCTGCGCCATGGGCTTGCCGACAATATTGGACCGCCCGACAACAACCGCATTCATGCCCGACAACGACCCGTGATGATCGCGAAGCAACATCAAACAGCCCAAAGGCGTGCAGGGCACCATCGACTTTTGCCCCGTGCCCAACAAACCCACGTTAGAGATATGAAACCCGTCCACATCCTTCTCAGGCGCAATCGCGTTGATCACCAAATCCTCGTCCAAATGATCCGGCAAAGGCAATTGCACCAAAATACCGTGAACCGCAGGATCAGTGTTGAGACGATCAATCAGCGCCAGCAAATCAGCCTGCGACGTGTCGGTGTCCAACTTGTGCTCCATGGAATTCATCCCGACCTCGACAGTCAGCTTGCCCTTGGAGCGCACATAAACCGCCGATGCCGGGTCCTCACCGACCAACACAACCGCCAGACCCGGCGTGATGCCGTGATCTGACTTCAAACGCACAACATGTGTCGCCACTTTGTCACGTACCGTCGCGGCAAAAACCTTGCCGTCAATCCGTGTTGCCATCAAAAGAGGCCTTCGATCAAACCATCATCATTGATGTGAATGGCTTCAGCCGATGGAACGCGGGGCAGACCAGGCATGGTCATGATCTCTCCGCAGACCACCACAATAAAGCCCGCACCGGCACTCAGACGGACCTCACGCACCGGCACACTGTGACCCTCAGGGGCACCGCGGCGGGTTGGATCGGTGGTAAAACTGTACTGGGTTTTGGCCATGCAAACCGGCAAATTGCCATAACCCTGCTTCTCCCAATCCTTGAGCTGGTTGCGAATTTTACCATCCGCAATCACCTCATCGGCGCGGTAGATCTCCTTGGCAATGGTCTCGATCTTCTCAAACAAAGGCATCTCGTCGGGGTAAATCGGCGCGTAATTGGACTTGCCGCTTTCCACGATCTCCACCACCTTGTTGGCCAATTCAACCGTGCCCTCACCGCCATTGGCCCAATGGGTGCACAAAATCGCCTCCGAGCCTAGGCTGGCCACGAATTCCTTCACGGCTGCGACCTCATTATCCGTGTCGGTTACAAAATGGTTGATGGCAACCACCGCAGGCACACCGAACTTCTTGATGTTCTCGATGTGACGCCCAAGGTTCGGACAACCGGCCTTCACCGCATCCACATTCTCCTCGCCCAAATCGTCCTTGGCCACGCCGCCGTTCATCTTCATGGCGCGAACCGTGGCCACAATAACCACCGCTTTGGGATCAAGCCCAGCCTTGCGACACTTGATGTTGAGGAATTTCTCGGCGCCCAGATCGGCCCCAAAACCGGCCTCCGTCACCACGTAATCGGCAAGCTTCAGCGCCGTTGTGGTCGCCACCACCGAGTTACACCCATGCGCGATATTGGCAAAAGGCCCGCCATGCACAAACGCAGGGTTATTCTCCAGGGTCTGCACCAAATTGGGCTGCATGGCCTGCTGCAACAGCACCGTCATGGCGCCGTCCGCCTTGATATCACGGGCATAAACAGGGGTCCGGTCGCGGCGGTAGGCCACAATAATATCGCCAAGCCGCTTTTCCAGATCCGCCAAATCCTTGGACAGACACAAGATCGCCATGACCTCAGAGGCCACAGTGATGTCAAAACCGGCCTCGCGCGGGAAACCATTGGCCACACCGCCCAGATTACACACGATCTCGCGCAGGGCACGGTCATTCATATCCAAAACACGCTTGAACGCGATCCGGCGAATGTCGATTTGCTGCTCATTGCCCCAATAGATGTGGTTATCCAGCATGGCGCTCAGCAGGTTGTGGGCCGATGTAATCGCGTGGAAATCGCCGGTGAAATGAAGGTTCATGTCCTCCATGGGCACCACTTGCGCGTAGCCGCCACCGGCAGCCCCGCCCTTCATCCCAAAACACGGCCCAAGAGAGGCCTCGCGAATACAGACCGCCGCCTTCTTGCCGATCTTGTTCAGACCGTCGCCCAAGCCCACAGTCGTGGTCGTCTTTCCCTCGCCCGCAGGCGTGGGGTTGATGGCGGTGACCAAAATCAGATTGCCGTCATCCTTTTTCGACAGCGACTTGATAAAACTTTCCGAGACCTTCGCCTTGTCATGTCCAAAAGGCAGCAGATCCGCTTCAGGGATGCCCAACTTGGCACCAATTTCCTGAATGGGGCGTTTCTCAGCTGCGCGTGCGACTTCGATGTCTGTCTTATAGGTCATTGTTGGGTCTCCCCCCGGGTGTTTCAATGCATTGTCAAATTTGTGCATGGCTTGGCCGTGATGCGAAACCCTGAATCGGACATTCGCACGCTCAAACACGTCAAAATGTGAAAAATCAGGGCAAAATTTCACGCTCTGTGGTATACCACATACAAAAATGGCCCCATTCCCAGAGGAACAAGGCCATGATTTCTGTCATTTTCCCGACACGGGCCGCATAAGCCCGAATCAATTTCACCACAAATGAAGTGATTTACGCCTGAGGTTCAGGCTCCAGATCGCCGCCCTTGGGCCGGGTCTTGCCAGCCGATGGGATCGCCGTCACGCTGGCCCCGCCATCGGTCGGCGTCACCTCGGGATCGTCATCATCATCAGCGCGCGGCAACTCGCCCGCAATCACCCGCTTGATCTCCGCGCCGGTCAGCGTCTCATACTCCAGCAAACCTTGCGCCATGCGCTCAAACTCTTCGCTTTTCTCGGTCAGAATGGTGAACGCCCGCTTGTAGCCCTCGTCGATCAGGCGCTTCACTTCCTTCTCCACCGTCTCTTTGGTCTTGGCCGAGATTGAGAAGCCCGCCGTGTTGCCGGAATAACCCTCATGAGCTTCCGAATAGTCGATATTGCCGACCGCATCGGACATGCCCCAGCGCATCACCATCGCCCGCGCCAATTGGCTGGCCTGCTGAATGTCGCCCGACGGCCCGTTCGAGACCTTGTCCTCGCCGTATTTGATAATCTCAGCCGCTTTACCAGCCATGGTCATCGCCAGGTTCTGCTCACATTGATCCTTGTGCCAGTTCAGACGGTCCATCTCCGGCAAAGACACCACCATCCCCAAAGCACTGCCGCGCGGAATAATCGTGGCCTTATAAACCGGATCACATTCA
Source organism: uncultured Paracoccaceae bacterium (assembly GCA_937920555.1). Taxonomy (GTDB): domain Bacteria; phylum Pseudomonadota; class Alphaproteobacteria; order Rhodobacterales; family Rhodobacteraceae; genus CAKZTM01. Next base: position 30,637 of record CAKZTM010000079.1, read on the forward strand.
GGCAGCGTAATGCCCACGATCGCGTGGCCAGCTTCGTGATAGGCGGTCTTCTCTTTTTGCTCTGCCGTCAGGACCATGGATCGGCGCTCGGCCCCCATCATCACCTTATCTTTGGCACTCTCAAAATCGAACATGGTCACAAACCGCTTGCCGGTTCGCGCCGCCATCAACGCGGCCTCATTCACCAGATTGGCAAGATCAGCACCAGAGAAACCGGGCGTGCCGCGGGCGATGATGCGCAGATCCACATCCGGCGACAAAGGCACCTTGCGCGCGTGAACTTCCAAAATCTTCTTACGCCCGCCAATGTCAGGATTGGGCACCTGAACCTGACGGTCGAAACGACCGGGCCGCAGCAAGGCCGGATCAAGCACATCGACACGGTTGGTGGCCGCAATCAGGATGACACCCTCATTGGCCTCAAAACCGTCCATCTCAACCAGAAGCTGGTTGAGGGTCTGCTCGCGCTCGTCATTACCGCCGCCATATCCCGCACCACGGGACCGGCCCACCGCGTCAATCTCGTCCACAAACACGATACAAGGCGCATTCTTTTTGGCCTGCTCAAACATGTCGCGCACGCGTGACGCACCCACACCCACGAACATCTCAACAAAATCGGAGCCTGAGATGGTGAAGAACGGAACCCCCGCCTCACCGGCAATGGCACGCGCCAAAAGCGTCTTACCCGTACCCGGTGGACCAACAAGCAGCGCGCCTTTTGGAATTTTACCGCCCAAACGCGAAAACTTCTGAGGGTCGCGCAAAAACTCGACGATCTCCTCCAGCTCTTCCTTGGCCTCATCAATTCCGGCCACATCATCAAACGTCACACGGCCAGACTTCTCAGTCAGCAGTTTCGCACGGGACTTGCCAAAGCCCATGGCCCCGCCACGCCCGCCGCCTTGCATGCGGTTCATGAAGAAAATCCAGACACCGATCAGCAGCAGGAACGGCAACCAAAGTGCCAGCGACGCCATAAAGCCCGAGGTTTCCTGCGGGCTTGCAATAATCTCGACATTGGCTGCACGCAGATCAGGCAAAATGTCAGAACCAGACGGTCTGACGGTCACATAATCCAGATTATCCTTGCCCTTGATGAAGACTTTTTCCCCGTCAAGCCGGACGCTGGCCACACTTCCATTCTCAACCTGATTGAGGAATTCCGAGAAACTCAGATCACGCGCGGAACTGGTGCTGGTGTTGTTGCTGAAGATATTGAAAAGCGCGATCATCAGCAAAAACAGAATGACCCAGAACGCGATATTTTTGGTGCTATTCAAAGCGTGTGCTCCCAGAGGCAGTGGGGTGGTGGAATCGAAGGCAAGCAGCCGCACTGCTGACCCACAACATAGGCATTCAAGCCCGCCTTTCAATATTTCATTGCCGCGCGCGTCAAAATAGCCCGACAACGCTCAACATAATGCTAACAAACCACAGTTAAGTGTTGAAAAATGGGTTCCTGAGCGAGATTTCCGCCTGCCAGCCCCCCTCAAGCCCCGCCAGAGGTGCCGCAACTAACCTTACGTCATCCCAAATGGCCGGGGTGGTCACCAAAGCCTCGCGGGTCCAGCCGGTCTCCCGCCAGCCCTCAATTTGCGCGAGCCCAGCCTCGCCCAGAGCCGCAATTTGACCGCCGCCCGGACCGCTGAGCTTCCAGCGGCCATCCCAGATTTGCCCAATCGGCAGGGGCCCTTCGGTCTTGCCCGGCTCGCGTCGGATCACGATCCCCGCACCGCTGGGGCGCACAATGCAACCGTGCAGGGTCGCGGCCTGAAAATCGCCGCCGATCTGGTCGATCAGATTTTGCACCATATAGGCCCGCGGCGCGTAGTAAGAGCCCGCGATAAACCGAACAGCCTCGGACAAAATACGGTGCGGCAGCGATTTTTGCCCCGACATCAGCCGCTCCACATCCACCAGCATCTCGCCCACATCGGTTACCTCACAACATGCCAGCGACAGATCGCGCGTGGCCGAATAGACCACCTGTTTGGCCGATCTGAGCCGCTCTGTGGTTTGCGAGATTTTGGGCACGTCGATCCCCAAAGCCCCCAGCGTGCCCAAAGCCCGGCGCACCTTCACCCGATCAAAACTATCATCCTCGTTGGATGGATCGTCGATGAAAGCCGCACCAATGCCGCCCAAATACGCACGCAACGCCTCCCGGCGCACGCCCAGCATGGGCCGCAACCAGGTGATGCCATCCTCCACCCTTGAGGGCTCCATGGACGACAATCCCTCCACACCGGACCCGCGTGCCAGCCGCATCAAAAACGTCTCCGCCTGATCATCCGCCGTGTGGCCCAGAAGCACCGCACCAATCGCGTTGGCCCGCGCCCAATCGGCCATCAAACTCAACCGCGCCGTGCGGGCCGCATCCTGCAAATTGCCGCGCTTGGCCCGCCTGTCCCACGTCAATATATCATGCGGATACCCCATGGAGGCGGCCAAAACACCGACCGCCGCCGCTTCGTCGGCACTCTCGTCGCGCAGCCCGTGATCGACGGTCACAACCGCCAGATCGCGCCCGCCCCACTGAGCCAAAAGATGCAATAACGCGACCGAGTCGCCACCGCCCGACACCGCAACCCCAAGCCTCCCGGCAGGGGCCCCCGCAAGCAAATCCAGATCAAGAGCCGTCTCAGCCGTTAACTGCAACCCAAATCCTGTTGGCTGCTGCGGGCCTGCTCGACCACCGCACTATCGGGATAGCGCACAAGCACCTCGTTGAGGGTCTGACACGCATTGTCCAACTTGCCCAACTGCCCCAAAGACAGGCCCACACGCATCAACGCTTGTGGCGCATATGTCCCGCTGGGCTGGGCGGTAAAACTGTCCAGATAACTGCGCGCCGCTTCCTTGTGCTGACCCAAAGCCTCTTGCGCCTCGCCCATGTGGTACAGCGCCTGCGCACTCAAAGGCCCGCCGGGATAGTTGGACAAGAACTGACCGAATTGCAAAAGAGCACTGGCATAATCCCCGTCCCCAAGCGACTGAGTGGCGGTGTCAAAATCAGACTCCTCACTCACAGCCAACTCAACCGTATCTTCCGACGCCTCAGATGCATCCGGTATGACCGAGGCCATCTCCGCCGCCCCCGCTCCGCCCAAAAGCGGCGTGTCCCCAAGGGCCGAGATATCCCCGCCCTCAAGCTCCACCAGACGGAACTCCAGATCGCCGATGCGCCGGGTGCCGTCCTCGACAATCTGGTTGATCCGAAATGTGAGCTGCTCCACCTGACCGGTGACATCGCGCAATTCCTGCTCGATCATATCAAGCCGAAGAACCGCAGGGCCGGTCAATTGCGCATTGGCACCAGATGCGGCCTCCTGCGCCAGATCCGCACGCAGACCCTGAATTTCCGCATAAAGCTGCGTCAGCTCAGAGCGTATCTCCGCCAAACCTTCGGGATCCGCCTGCCCTTGCGCAAAGGCCAAAGACGGCAACAACATCACAACCAGACAGATCCGAACAAACATCGCCCACACTCCAGTTCGCCCCTACGAGCCGATACCGCCCGCCACAACCGTCACCGCGCGGCGGTTCTTGGCCCAGCACAATTCATCCGAGCAAATCTCCAAAGGCCGCTCTTTTCCGTATGTCACCGTCTCCATGCGATTTCCAGCGACACCGCGAGACACAAGATAGTTTTGCACCGCACTGGCGCGTTTGGCACCAAGCCCAAGGTTGTACTCGCGCGTGCCCTGCTCATCGGCATGACCTTCAATCACGGTCGTGTATTGCGGGTTGGCGTTCAGCCAATCGGCCTGCCCGTCCAAAATCGCGATGGCCTCGGGCGTCAATGTGGTCTGATCAACGGCGAACAAAACCCGGTCGCCCACTGCGGTGTTGAAAAACGCGATGGAGCTTTCCTCGATCACACCGTCTGCGCCCAGCGCATTTGCACCCGCCGCTGACCCATCGGTCATGGTGTCACCACCTTTGCCAAACCCGCCAAAGCCGTTTTGACACGCTGACAGGGCCAATGCGCCCGACAACACCACTATTAATTTCGTGAGTTTCATGTTCCAGTCCGCCTCATGTTTGATCCCGTCTTTGCGGGTTTTTTGCTCAAGGATCGCATAGCATAAAATTGGCCCCTGTGTAAAATCAACTCTTGGCCGCTGTCACAAAGCGAAACACCACCCAATACCGCCGCTCGCAGGGCGCCTCAAACCCGGCTCCCCCCGTCCATCACAACTCCTTCACACCGGACCACACCCTCCGCGACCGGGCACCGCCTCCTCACCTCTCGATGCCCCGCAACAACTACTCCACCGCACCACCAAAACGCCCCATCGCCCGGCCACCGCCCCCTCGACGGGGGCACGCCCCCACACCTTTCAATGTTCCGTAGAGCGGCTCGGCTTTGCCATCAAAATAAGTAACGCCGAGCGCGTTTGAGCAAAGCGAAAGGCAGCGCTCCGGCGTTTCGACCAGAGCCGAAACGCTCTATATCCATATCGGGACGAAGCTCCAAGCGACCACACCCGCGACTAACCCCCACCCCCTCCACGTTCACACATCATTAACCAAGCTTACCAAACCCTCACCGAACGCCGCCTTAACCACGCCCAACCGCTCGATTTGTCATATCGATGTCATACACAAGTCATACACAAATCATACAAAATGATGCCGCCCAAAATCACCGATTAACGTTTGATTCGAAACACTTTTTTGGACGCCCGCCCCAGACACCTCCAAAAACAAACCGCACCGTTCTCTCGCAGTTGCAGCAAATTCCGCCCCTCCCCGTCAAACGGGATCATCATCATCGATCAAGATCCGCACCGCATTGCCCTCAGGGTCATCAAACTGCTTGGATTTGATCGCCCAGAAAAACGCGGCCA
>CAKZTM010000080.1 GCA_937920555.1 uncultured Paracoccaceae bacterium
CATAGCGCCAGCATTCCATCGGGCAATTGGGCGGCGGGAGCAGGGTTGAGAATGGTTGTCACACCCGCACCCCGCGCAATGTCCAACGCCCGCATGGCCGCCTCAATGGGCTGCTCCAGTTGGGTGATAAAGACGCGGGCCCCCTCAATAACCTGCGCGTTGCGCTCCATATCTGCGGCCCCGATCAAAGCCGCTGCACCCGGCGCTATGATGATCGCATTATCGCCCGAACTTTCCTCGACAAATATATAGGCCGCACCGGTGTAACTGTCGCAGACATGCTCCACATGCGGGCGCACACCCGCGCCGCCCCATGTGTCCAATGCCAGTTTCGCGAAATCATCTTGACCAAGCTTGGTCAGGATCGTCACATCCGCCCCCAAACGGGCCGCCGCCACCGCCTGATTGGACCCTTTGCCGCCGGGCCCTAATGCAAACGAATTGCCCAAAATGGTCTCACCCATATGCGGCATCCGATCCGCCCGGTAAGTGGTGTCGGCCACAAACACACCAAGGACGACAATCTGGCTCATGGGTCCGGCCCAACCACGCCCTTGCGCAAAGCAAAACAGCCGTAAAGCCGCCGCTCCTGGGTCTGAATGACCGCAAATGCGCGCTTGGCACGGTCGTAAAACGCAAACCGCTCCAGCGCAATCATCGTCGGCCCGCCGACCACATCCACTTGCGCCTGAACCTCCTGCATGACCGGCTCCAACTGCGCAGGCGCACCGATCACCTCCATGCGCGAGACAGTATCATCCACAAACGTGTCCAAAGGATAGAGGGTCAAAATCGCCCGAACCACGTCGGCTGCGGAGGCATCAATGCGCAACACATCCCCCAAAACCGTGTGCTGCGAAATAGCCTCAGCGGGAAAATTCGTGTCCACAATAATCAGATCGTCGCCGTGACCCATGGCCCTGAGCGCATATAAAACATCCGCGTTTAAAAGCGGATCAATCCCTTTGAGCATCGCCCGTTCTCCCTGATGTCATGCGACTTTACTGCGCCGGGGCCCCGCGTCAAATGCTCAAATAAAAAGGGCCGCCAACGGCAGCCCTCAATACCAGATATGATACGCGGTTTAGGCGCTCTCTTTGACCGGCTTGGCATTGCCGTCCAAAGGATTGTCCTGACGCTGAACAGAACCCTCAAAATGCGCACCGCTCTCTATGGCGATTGTCTTGTGGATCACGTCACCTTCAACCCGCGCCGTAGAGGTCAAACGAACCTTCAAACCACGAACCCGGCCAATGACCCGGCCATTCACAACCACATCATCCGCAGTCACCTCACCTTTGACAGTGGCACCTTCGCCAACGGTCAAAAGATGCGCGCGGATATCACCGTCAATGCGGCCTTCGATCTGAATGTCGCCGGTGGTTGTCAGATTGCCGGTGACTTGCAGGTCAGAGGACAAAACCGACGGAGACGGTTTTGGCTTTGATATACCGCCCGCGCTGGGGCTCGAAGGAGCCGAAGGCGCTGCATCCGATGCAGTGCCTTGTGGTCCCTGATCTTGATTGTCGTCGCTAACTTTTGATTTAGAAAACATTGCGTGCAGCCTTCATGTAGGGCACCGGATTGGTAGGTTTGCCTCCGATGCGAATCTCATAATGCAGATGAGTACCTGTACTACGTCCAGTATTACCCATGCCACCGATAACATCACTACGGGACACTCTTTCGCCCGTTTCTACGCGAATCGAATTGAGGTGAGCATAGACGGTTTCATAGCCAAATGAATGGCGGATCTTGACCACATTGCCGTAACCGCTTTGACGCCCGGCAAAAATGACAGTCCCGTCTCCGGTTGCCAAAATCGGCGTGCCGCGCGGGCCGGCCAAGTCCTGACCGTTATGCGCCTTGGCCCGGCCATTGATCGGATCGCGCCGCTTGCCAAAACCAGACGTCCAACGCACCGACTGCTTAACCGGCGAGGCGAAAGGAAGCTGAAATGCCGCAATCTGCATCAGATGCGCGCGATCAAAGTCGCGGGTCAACTGCGCATAGCGGTCATAAAGCGGATCATTGTCGGGGTTAATCGGCAGCGAGGCGGGGATAAAAGGGCCGCCCTCACCGGAATATTGCTCCTGCATTTTATCAACCAAATAGTCGATATCCATGCCGGTGGTGGATAACAGCTTTTCAAGCGGATCAAGCGTGGCAGTCACGGCCGTTTCAAGCTGGGTGAAAATCCGCTCTTGCTTGTCTGCATTGATGCGCTCGCGAAACTCAAGTGCGGCGACCTGCTCTTGCATGTCTTCAAGCCGGTCGGTGTTGGCATCGCGCTCGCGAATGGTTTGCGACAACGCGGTTGTGATGGCGCGCAACGTGCCTGCCAGTTCTTTGGCATTGCCCGATTTGTCAGTGAGGTTGGACGTGACCTTGTTCAACTCACCCAGCAAGATTTCCGCCTCTTGCTCGGCAGTGTCGCGGGTGTCGATCGCGTATTGCAGCTTTTCTCGGGTCAACTCGACCAAAGTTGCAAGCTCTTCGCGGTCGGTCTCAAGCTCGAAAAACCGGCTCTGGTGATTGGAGATCTCGCGCAGTGCAATCTGGAACCGCTCCTGAATGGAGGCCGCCTCTTGCGCCCGCTGATCCCGCTGCGCACTCAAAACCGCAATGCGCTCCTCATAGGCCTGCTTGACCACTTCGGCCTGCTGCGCCTCAGTGTCGGCACTGACCATGCCAAGCACCAGTGCGGAACTTGAAATGACCGTCCAGCCTACAAGCGCGAATGCACATGCTCCAAGGAACGCCTGAGCCTTCGATGAAATTTTGAAATAACGGGTTTGGTCTTCGCCAGTTTTGACGTAAATACGCTGCTCTGGCAAAAATCGCGACAAAAACGAACCTTCGTCGCACGACTTCTTTATCATGCCTTACTTCTTCCCTCAGTCGCCCTTGTCGCTCGTTTACCTAAATGAACTTGTGAATGAAAGGAGTTTTTATGTCCTTTTTTAAGCATTCGCGAAACGTTCTTTGGCTGCGCGAAATCTTGCCGGTTAAATCGCCTGTACGGCGGCCAGAACCTCTTCCACATGTCCGGGCACTTTGACCTTGCGCCAAATGCGCAGGACCGAGCCGTCAGGCCCAACCAGAAAAGTCGCCCGCTCAATGCCGAAATAGGTTTTGCCGTACATGTTCTTTTCAACCCAGACACCCATGCGCTCGCAAAAGTCTCCGTCATCGCTGGCCAGCGCAATGCCCAGATCATGCTTGGCCACAAATTTCTCGTGCTTGGCCAGCGTGTCTTTGGACACACCCAACACGGTTGCTCCGGCGGCTTCAAACGCGGCCAACTCTTGGGTGAAGCCAATCGCCTCCTTGGTGCAGCCCGGCGTGTCGTCCCTGGGATAGAAATAAAGCGCCCAAGCCTTGCCCGAAAAATCCCCGTTGGTCAGCGTCGCCCCGCTGGTGGCTGCCATCTCAAAAGCGGGAAGCTGATCTCCTACTGCGATTTGTGTCATGTGAATTCCCTCAAACTGTTTGCCTTGGCTGCACCACCGAGTAATAGGACGATATTCCAAAAGGCAATGGTCCACCATGCAACTGAGCGATTTCGACTTTGAACTAGATGACAGCCTGATCGCCCTGCGTCCGCTCGCCACGCGCTCGGCCTCGCGGCTCTTTGTGCAGGACGGTGCAACCCGCCACCACGCGCAGGTCTCCGATTTGGGCCAATTTCTGCGCCCCGGTGATATGCTGGTGTTTAACGACACCAAAGTCATCCCGGCGCGGCTCTTTGGCAAACGCATCCGCGGGGACATTGAGGCAAAGATCGAAATCACCCTGACCAAAGAGGACGGACCCATGTGGCAGGCGCTGGCCAAACCGGCGCGAAAACTGGCCATTGGCGACCGCATTGTGTTTGACGGGCTGGAGGCGGTTGTCGAGGGCAAATCAGACACCGGCACAATCTTTCTGAGCTTCTCCAAAACCGGGCCGGAGTTCTTTGCCGCTCTGGCCACCGCAGGGGTGATGCCGCTGCCACCTTATATCGCCGCCAAACGTCCCGCAGATGCGACCGATAATCTGTCCTACCAAACGGTGTTTGCCCGCAACGAGGGCGCGATCGCGGCCCCCACAGCCTCGCTCCACTTTGATGAGGCGCTGTTGAAATCTCTGGCCGACCAAGGCGTCGGGTCCACCTTCGTCACGCTTCACGTGGGGATTGGAACTTTTTTGCCGGTGAAAGTCGACGATATCGCAGATCATGTGATGCACGCCGAATGGGGGCAGGTCACCGCCCAAGCCGCCGATGCCATCAACCAGACCCGCAAAGAAGGCGGCCGCATCATTCCGGTCGGCACCACCGCCCTGCGCCTGATCGAGACCGCAGCCAAAGGCGGCCAAATGCAGCCATGGACCGGTGATACGGATATCTTCATCACGCCGGGCTACCGCTTTCAAATCGCAAACGGGCTGATGACAAATTTTCACCTGCCCAAATCAACCTTGATGATGCTGGTCTCCGCCCTGATGGGGCCCGAGATGATCAAAGACATCTATGATGAGGCCATCGCGCAAAAATACCGGTTCTTCTCATACGGTGATGCATCGCTGCTCTTGCCGGGACCATCTGGCTGAACCCCCGGGGCGTGCGGCGAAGAATATTTGGCCCAAGCCTCAAACATCCTAAAACGACATGAAGTGTCGGAAACTGTAATGTGATCTTAGCAGAGTGCCTCTAAGGCGGTCTTGTAGCCCCATGAGGCCCAACAAGGATCGGTTGCTGTGGCGTATATATTTTCAAACGCTTGGGCGTTGCTGCTGGGAATGATGCTCTTGATGCTGGGCAATGGCCTGCAAGGCACGCTTTTGGCGGTGCGCGGCGACCTCGAAGGGTTTGACGCCACCACAATGTCGGTGATCATGACCGGCTATTTTCTGGGCTTTATTATTGGCTCTAAAATGGCGCCGGGACTGATCCGCAGGGTCGGGCATGTCAGATCGTTCGCGGCTCTTGCATCGCTGATATCTGCGGCCTTCATCCTCTACCCGGCGGTGCCCGATCCGGCGGTGTGGACGATCTTGCGCATCATCGTGGGCATCTGTTTTTCCGGGGTTTATGTGGTCGCGGAAAGCTGGCTCAATGACATCGCCACGAACGAGACGCGGGGCCAGACGCTCTCGACGTATTTGATCGTTCAGATGGCGGGAATCATCGCCGCCCAAGCGATCGTAAACTTCGCAGACCCCTCGGGATACGCGCTTTTTGTGGTCATGTCGGTGCTGGTGTCTATCTCATTTGCACCGATTCTCTTGTCGGTCAGCGCAGCCCCGGTCTTTGAAGCCACCAAACGGATGAGCCTGCGCGAGCTGTTTCAGGTCTCTCCGTTGGGCTGTGTCGGCACCTTCCTTTTGGGCGGTGTTTTCGCCGCTCAATTTGGCATGGGCGCGGTCTATGCCACCGCCAAAGGGCTCAGCGTCGCGGACCTGTCACTGTTTGTCTCCATGACCTATCTGGGCGGGCTGGTGTTGCAATACCCGCTGGGGTATTTTTCCGACCATATGGACCGCCGGCTGCTGATCATACTGATCACCGGAGCAGGGGGCGCGGTCCTCCTGATCGGATTGAGCTTTTCGGACAATTTCGCCGTCCTTCTAACACTGGCCTTCGTTATGGGCGGTGTCGCTAACCCCTTGTATTCACTCCTAATTGCTTACACCAACGACTATCTAAACGCCGAAGATATGCCCGCCGCCTCCTCGGGTTTGATCTTCCTGACCGGCGTGGGCTCGGTGCTGGGCCCGGTCTCTGTGGGCTATTTGATGACCACCTTTGGCGCCGATATGTACTTTGTGTTTATCGCAGCCCTGCTACTGGCGATCTCCGCCTACGGTTTCTTCCGGATGACACAACGCGCCGCACCAACCGCCGACGACACCAATGCCTATGCCGCCGTGGCCCCGCAAGCCACCGCCGTTTTGGTGGAGGTCGCACAGGAATACGCCATTGATTTGGCCGATGACGAAGAAGCCACAGACGCGGGCGATGATAAAAATGCCCAAGAAAATTCTTGACGAAACGGGGGTTCGGCGCGTTTGCTCGCATCTGTTGTTGTGTTTTGTTTAAGTGTGGGGAAGTGGTTTAATGAGTGAAGTTGCAAAAGAGATCATCGATTTTTGGATGAACAAAGTCGGCCCGGCGAATTGGTATCAAAGTGATGCGACGCTGGACGCGGAAATCAAAGCCAGGTTTGAGACGACATGGGAAAACGCCAAGAACGGCGACTATTGCTCATGGATGTGCACACCCGAAGGCTGCTTGGCGCTGGTGCTGATCCTCGATCAGTTTCCGCGAAAAATGTTCAAAGGGACCGCACAGGCCTATGCCTCGGACCGGGCGGCGTTGTCAGCGGCAAAACGCGGCATCGTTATGGGCCATGATCTCAAGATCATGGAGCCCCAGCGACAGTTTTTGTATATGCCGATGATGCACTCGGAAAGCCTGATGGATCAGGAACGCTGCGTGCGGCTGATCTCATTGCGCATGTTGCGGGTTGGCGGCGAAGGTCTGTTGCATGCCAAAGCGCACCGCGATGTCATTCGCCAGTTCGGCCGCTTCCCTTACCGGAACGAGATTCTGGGCAGGGCCAGCACCAGCCCGGAGTTGGCCTATATGACCGCCGGTGGGTATGATTATACGATCAACACAATTGCGGCCTGAAAACCGTCTGACCGGTTGCGCCGCCTAGCTGCATCTGCCACTTCTTGGGGAACTCTCAGGAAGTGGAGATTTGGGAATGACTGCAAAATCCTTTGATGTATGCGTTGTCGGTGCCGGGCCGGGTGGCTATGTGGCCGCAATCCGGGCCGCGCAACTGGGCAAATCCGTCTGCATCATTGAACGTGAACATCTGGGTGGAATTTGCCTGAACTGGGGCTGTATTCCCACCAAAGCCATGCTGCGCTCGTCGGAAGTGTTCCACCTGATGGAACGGGCCGCGGAGTTTGGCCTCAAGGCTGACAATATCAGCTATGATCTGGACGCGGTGGTCAAACGCTCGCGCAAAGTGGCCGCACAGCTTTCAGGCGGCATCGGCCATCTGATGAAAAAGAACAAAATCACCGTGGTGATGGGGCAGGCGACACTGCCGGCCAAGGGTAAAGTCACCGTCACATCAGACACGGGCACGCAAGATATTACCGCCAAAGACATAATTGTCGCGACCGGCGCGCGCGCCCGCGAATTGCCCGGCCTAGAGGCTGACGGCGATCTGGTCTGGACCTATAAACACGCACTCCAACCACCGCGTATGCCCAAAAAACTGCTGGTGATCGGCTCAGGCGCCATCGGGATCGAATTTGCGTCCTTCTACAACACCCTTGGCGCTGACACGACCGTGGTCGAGGTGATGGACCGCGTGCTTCCCGTGGAAGACGAAGAGATTTCCAAACATGCCAAAGGCCGGTTTGAGAAACAGGGCATGAAAATCATGTCCAAAGCGATGGTCAAACAGCTCGACCGGGCCAAAGGCAAAGTCACCGCGCATATTGAGACCGGCGGCAAGACCGAAAAGCACGAGTTCGACACTGTGATCTCTGCCGTGGGCATCGTGGGCAATGTCGAAGGGCTCGGTCTGGAGGCGCTGGGCGTGAAAATCGACCGCACCCATGTGGTGACCGATGAATATTGCGGCACCGGCGTGCCTGGCCTTTGGGCGATTGGCGACATCGCAGGTGCCCCTTGGCTGGCCCATAAAGCCTCCCATGAAGGGGTGATGGTCGCCGAAAAAATCGCAGGGCTCAAACCCCATGCGGTCGATCCCAACTCCATTGCGGGCTGCACCTATTGCCATCCGCAAGTGGCCTCAGTGGGCTATACGGAAGCCGAGGCCAAGGAGAAGGGATATGACGTCAAAGTCGGCAAGTTCCCCTTCATCGGCAACGGCAAGGCAATTGCTTTGGGCGAATCTGACGGCATGATCAAAACCATATTGGACGCCAAAACCGGCGAACTTCTGGGCGCGCATATGATTGGTGCCGAAGTCACCGAGCTGATCCAAGGCTATGTGGTGGGCCGCCAGCTGGAAACCACTGAAGAAGACCTGATGCAAACGGTCTTCCCGCACCCAACCTTGTCCGAGATGATGCATGAAAGCATTTTGGACGCCTACGGTCGCGCCATCCATTTTTGAAAACCGTACACCAGAAAAAATAGGATCATGACCCCATCAAGGAGCGTGAAGCTCGGGGCCATGATCCATCCCCTCGCGGGACGTGTTATGCGCTAAAGGTGACGCCGCAAATTTGACCGTCTCAACATCATCCGCACATATTCAAGAAATTAGATTCGTTTCTATGCGATTTTGATCCGGAGTGCAGCGGTCGTCGCGTGGACAATTTGTTTACGAATTGGCAACAATTGCCGGATTTTGCACCGCGCGGTCGGTTAACCATGCCAAAGTCCGACAATTTGTCATACAGATGTCATACAAGAGTCATACACTTTGTGACTCCTTAAATCCCGGCGCACCGCCAAAGGTTTACGCCGCGAACGCAAGTCCCACCCCATAGGCCACAATGGCGCAAATTCCGCCCACCAAAACCGTCTCTCCGACGCAGCGTATCATGGTCTCATTGGTCACTTTCCAGCGCAATAAACCCAAGGTGACCAAAGCCAAAAATGTAGCCAAAACAGACAGATGGAAGGTCAAGCTAACAGGCTCTAAGATGAAATAAGGGATCAATGGAACAGAGCCGAAAATGATGAATGCAATGAATGTGGCCAGCCCGTTCATGGCCGGATCGTCGCCCGACGGGTCCGCCATGCCTATTTCGTACTGCATCATGAAATCGGCCATGAATTCGGGGTTACGCTCCAGCACATCGGTCAGCTGTTTTGCATCTGCATCCGACACCCCGCGTTCTTCTAAAATCTCAATCATTTCAGCACGTTCCATGTCTGGATTGTGCTTAATCTCATGCAGCTCCTTGTCGCGGGTGGCCTTGTAAACATCCTGCTCGGAGCGCGCTGATAAGAACTCGCCCAAGCCCATGGCCGTGGCATCAGCCAGAAGGTTGGCAATCCCGAACAAAAGCACCGCAATCCCGCCAATTTGCGCCGCACCCTCCGCACCTGCACCGGCAAAACCCGCCACAATGGCGAAGGTGGTCACAATCCCATCGTTCCCGCCATAAATGATTTGTTTAAGAAATTCCTGCAACTTCCCGATCTTGTGCTCATGAGCTTTGTGTTCAGCGAGTGTTGTGTCGGTCATTTGGATCCCTTTCGGTCAGGGTAGGATAGATAGCCAGAAACTTGCAGTGACAATGGAGATCAGCGTCAGCAGCAAAACCGCGCTAGAATTGACGCCTTTGGCCCGATTGTACATGGAGGCAAAGATATAGGTATTTACGCCGGGCGCCATAGAGGCGGTTAAAACAGCTGCCCGCACCATGCCGATGGGCAACTCGAACACATGCGCGCTCAACCCGTAGGCAATGGCAGGGTGAACGATCAGTGATAAAACGCCAACCATCGCCACTTGGGTCAGATTGTCGCGCACCCGGTAACGGGTGAGAACGCCGCCAAGCCCGAAAATCGCCGCAGGCAGGGCTGCACGCACCATCAGATCGACCGCTGCCGATAGCTGTTCGGGCACCGAAATACCGGTCAAATTGACCGCAAAGCCCAAAGCGATACCGATGGTTAAAGCGTTTTTAAACATGGACTTAACGACCAAAGATGTCGTTGCCGCCGCGCCGCGCCCATCCGCGCGGGTAACTTCCATCAACGTGATGCCGATCAGGTAGCAAAACGGGGCGTGGAAGGCCACAATCGCATAGCTTGGGGCCAAAGCCTCCGCCCCAAAGGCGCGCTCCATAATGGGCAGCCCCAGCATGACGGAGTTTGAGAACAGCGCCGCAAATCCGATTGCCACAGCCTCGCCGGGGCGTCGTCCAAAGAGCAGCCGAGCCCCTAAAATTCCCAAAAGAAAACAAACGGTTGCGCCTGCATAGAAAGAGACCAACAACCGCCAGTCCAGGTCAGATGCCAGATCAAGCGTCGATGTGGCGCGAAATAACAGGCACGGGATCGCGAATTTTTGCGTGAACACCATCAGCCCGTCAACCGCACTGGCTTTGAACCAGCCCAGCTGCGTGGCCGCATACCCGGCCCCCAGAACCAGGAAGACCGGCAAGACCACATCCATCAAGGTGAAGATCATGGGGCGGGCAGCTCGATGGTCATCCCGTCATAGGCGGCATCCACATTGTCCGGGGTCGTCGCCTGAACCACCTCGTAATCCAGATCGATATGCATATTGGTCAGCACACCGCGTTTGGCCTCTGCCCGTGCGATCCACTCTAGCGATTGCTCAAAATGGGTATGGGTCGGATGGGGCTCGTAGCGCAGCGCATCAAGTACAAAAACACCAATCTTATCAACGGCTTCCCAAGCCTCATCGGTCATGGATGAGACATCCGGAAGATAGGCCAGATCACCGATGACAAAGCCCAAACTGTCAATCGAGCCGTGCCGAACTTCAAAGGGCTTAAACGTGATACCGCCTCCGGCACCGGTAATAGTGACCGGACCTTGGATCGTGTGAAGGTCCAAAATCGGCGGGTAGGGACTGCCCTCGGGCTGCACAAACGCATAAGCAAACCCCGACAAAAGCCGCTCCGAGGTTTGCCCGTCCGCCCAAACCGCCAAACGCTGCTTTTGGTTGAAAACGATCATGCGCAGATCATCGATCCCGTGGATGTGATCCGCATGGGGGTGGGTATACACCACCGCATCAAGATTACCGATCCCCGCATCCAGCATTTGCATGCGCAAGTCGGGCGATGTGTCGACAAGCACGCGGGTGATCGCCTCGCCGTCGATCCGTTCCACCAGCATGGAGCAGCGTCGCCGGAAATTCTTTGGGTTCTTGGGGTCACAGGCCCCCCAATGTCCGCCCAAACGCGGCACGCCGCCCGATGAGCCGCAACCCAATATTGTGTAACGAAGACGCGCCATTAGGCCGCTGCCTCCCATGTGTTGACCTTGGTAAAGAGCCGCGCAAAGTTTGCGTTTGTCTGGGATGCGAATGCGTCCAAACTCAGCCCAAAGATCTCTGCTCCGACCTGGGCGGTGTGGACCGTATAGCCGGGCTCATTGCGCGCCCCTCTGTGGGGCGTTGGGGCCAGATAGGGACTGTCGGTTTCCACCAGTATCCTGTCCACCGGGGCGGCCTTGAAAATATCACGCAACGCGCCGCTGTTTTTGAACGTCGCGATGCCGGACATGGACAGATAAAACCCCAGATCAAGAGCGGCCTGAGCCAATTCTGCGGAGGACGAAAAGCAGTGCATCACGCAAGAATATGCGCCCTTAGCATGCTCTTGAGTCAATATTTGCGCCATATCCTCATCCGCCGCGCGGGCGTGAATGATCAAGGGCAGGCCGGATATTCGCGCCGCCTCAATATGAATTCGGAGGCTCTCAATCTGGATATCCCGGCTCTCAGAGGTGTAGTGATAATCCAGCCCGGTCTCTCCGATACCGACCATTTTGGGATGCTGTGCTACGGTCAACAGCTCCTCAACACTGACCAATGGAACCTCTGCGACATGCATCGGATGGGTGCCTGCTGCAAAAAACACCGGCGCATAAGTCTCTGAAATCGCTTGAACTTGCGCCAGTTGCGGCAGCCGGGTGCAGATGGTGACCATGCGCGTAACACCGGCGGCGACCGCGCGGGCGACCACCTCGTCGCGGCTCTCATCGAAATCAGGGAAATCCAAATGGCAATGGCTGTCGGTCAGTTCAAATTTGGGAAGAGATGACATCTATTTGATCCGCGTCGCCGTTGCCTCAATTTGCAAAAACGTATCAAGGATCACAGAGGCGGGGTCAAGGTTGACGCCAACCGCGTGGGCCGTTCTTGTGGACAGAACCTGCGACAGCTCAGCCCAGCGTCGCCCCGCATCCGCGTTCGGGGACAGACGCGCGAAAATGGCCGCCTCATCCGGGCCCGCCTGCGGTTGCGCTGTGCCTGTGGCCCCGGCCTTGGCCATGCGGTTGAGACAAAGGGCGATCAGACTGCGGGTCAGCGCGTAGGTGGCATCCGCACCGCGCCCGGCACATTTATCGGCCAGTTGCAGCACCAAACCACGGTCCATGCGCGGAACCGACGCAATGGTCTTCAAAATATCCGCGTAAAGCTCTTCGCCCTCGCTTTGAACCAGCTCAATAGCCCGCCCGACCGAGCCGTCCGCCAACTCCCCCACAGCGGTCATATCGGGGGGCATGGTAAAGCCCGCACCATCCAGAGCAAGGCTCATATCATGGGCCGAAAGGGGCTCGCAGGTAAGGGTGCGGCACCGGCTCCGAATTGTGGGAAGCAGCCGTCCGGGTTGATGACACACCAGCAATAACAGGGTCTTTTCGGGGGGCTCTTCGAGGATTTTCAAAAGTGCGTTGGCCGCCGCCGTGTTCATCTCGTCGGCGGCATCAATCACAGCGACGCGCCACCCGCCATCGGTCGCAGACAGATGAAAAAAGCCATTGAGCTTGCGCACTTCCTCCACGGTAATCGCGGTTTTGAGGCGCTTTTTGTCCATGTCATAGGGGCGGCGAATAAGGGTCAAACGCGGATCGCTCAGGGCCGCAGCTTTGCGAAAGACCGGATCTTCGGGATCCATGAAGAGCGCATCCGCAGCGCCATCTTCGGGTGCTGTTCCACCTGCCAGCATGTAGCGCGCAATGCGCCATGCAAGTGTGGCTTTGCCGATCCCGCGCGGGCCGGTGATCAACCATCCATGGTGCATCCGGTCCGAGGACAAAGCTTTCAAAAATGCCTTTGATGCGCCGTCTTGCCCAAATAAATGCACGGTTTCACGCGGATGGGGCGCACCGTCAATGCGGTCCGCTTCGGGGGCCAGATCATCCATGGGCCAGCGCCGCCTGATCTACGATTTTTGCCAGATCAATGGCGATTTCTGGGGCTGTGCGGTTGCCGTCGATCAGCTTGCAGCGCTCGGGATATTGTTCGACCAAAGCGCGAAATCCGTCGCGCAAGCGGTGCTGAAACGCGGCGCCAAACTTTTCAAACCGCGCCTCGGTGGTATCACGGGCCAGCCCGCGTGCAAGGGCTTCGTCCGGGTCCATATCGATCACCAAGGTCAGATCGGGCTCTTGGCCAATCATCAGCGTATGGAGTTGATCAACCGAGTTGCGCAAATCGGCGCGAACCGCCCCTTGGTAGACGCGGGTCGAATCTGCAAAACGGTCTGTAATCACCGTGCGTCCGGCATTGAGTGAGGGCAAGATGCGCCGCTCCAGATGATCCCTGCGAGCGGCGGTGAACAGCAAGATTTCCGTCTCTGGCGACCAGCGCCCCGGCTCACCTTCCACCAGAAGTCCGCGTATTTCCTCAGCCCCGTCCGAGCCGCCCGGCTCGCGGGTTAAAACCACATCGCGACCTTGGGTCTTGAGGTGCTCGGCCAGCATTTTCGCTTGCGTGGATTTCCCTGCGCCATCAATGCCTTCTAGCGAAATAAACAGCCCACGCGCATTGGGGCCTGCATCATTGGGCATTGGAGGCCGCCGTCTCCAAGACCTTTTCAGACAATAGCTGGGCCGAGGCGATCATGCGCTTGAGAAACCCGCCGCGATCAACGTTATCTGCGGCCACCAGCGGGTAGGTTTGATCAGATAGTCCGGGAATGGTGATGTTGAGTTGTGCCACTTCATCTCCCGCCTTAATCGGTGCCTCAATGGGGCCTTGATAGACCACGCTGGCTTGGACTTCGTCGCGGTTAGAGTAAGGGACAAGGATCGACAGTTCCGATTGCGGGACCAGCCCTACGGAATCCGCCGCACCCAACCACACATCAGCGACAGAGATAATCTGATCCTTGGCAAAAAGTGTTTCTTGGGAAAACTCTCGAAACGCCCAAGACAGCATACGCTCAGACTCTTGCGCCCGCTCAGAAGTTGAGTTGAGCCCCATGACCACAAAAATCACCCGGCGTCCGTCCTGAATGGCCGAGCCGACAAGGCCGTAACCCGCTTCCTCTGTGTGGCCGGTCTTGAGACCGTCCGCGCCCACATCCATTTGCAGCAGCGGATTGCGGTTGGCCTGTTTGATATCGGCCCACTCAAAGGAGGGTTCTGCAAAATAGGGGTAGTATTCGGGGAAATCCCGGATCAGCCGCGTGGCCAAAGTGACCAGATCATGAGCGGTCATTCTGTGGTCTGGATGGGGCCAGCCGGTTGAATTGGCGAAAACTGAGTTTTCCATCCCAAGTTTCCGGGCCCTCTTTGTCATTCTGTTGGCAAACTCAGCCTCAGACCCGGCCAGTCCTTCGGCGACCACAACACAAGCATCATTACCCGATTGAATGATGATGCCGCGGATCAAATCCTCAACGGCGATACTGTCGCCCTCTTTGACAAACATTTTCGAGCCGCCCATTTGCCACGCTTTGGTGGAGACGCGGAACTTGCTGTTGAGCCCCAAGCGGCCCTCCTGAAGCGCTTCAAACAGCATGTTGAGGGTCATCAGCTTTGACATGGAGGCCGGTGGAAGCTCTTTATCGGCATTCTTTTCCAAAAGGATTGTGCCCGTGTCGTAATCCACAACCAGTGCGGCCGTGGCGCGGGTGTCAAAGGCTTGGCTTGGCTGGCCCAAAATGCACAAAAATACCAGCGCACAGGTGGCGATTATTCGCATGTCGAACCTCTATTTGGAAATTGCAAAAGCGTCTTTGAACCCTAAACCCTTAATTTTTGTCAAAAATTGGGTCAATTGATCCGAAGAGGCCGCAGGGCCAGCAACAACGCGGTAAAGCGTTTTGCCATTATCCTGAACGCTGCTGCGTACGGCAGCGGGTACATCAGAACTGGTCAGCTTCGCGACGAGATCAGAGGCATTTTGTTCCGACGAAAATGTGCCGACCTGAATAAACGGTTTGGCCGGTGCCTCCGCCTGCGGTGCTGCCGCTGCTGCAACTTCCGGTTTTGGCTCAGGGGCTTGAACATCCTCCAACGCCTCTTCGATCGTGGCCGCCGTTGCTTCGGTGCCCGCCAAGGTGCCTTCAACGGGCCCCGTGACCGGCTCCAGAACCGTTTCGCTCAACACTTCCGGGGCAGGGGCCGGGGTTGCGCCCGAGGCGACCTCAATAGGTTCACGGCGCAGCGCGGTTATGCTCAGCTTTGTCGGTTCACCGGCCACAACACCAAGCGCTTCGGCTGCATCTGACGACAGCCTAATCGCCGGGCCCGGGTTTTCGGCCTCGCGCTTGAACAGCGCACCGACCACTGTTTTGCCGTTGCCCACATGGCGAATGCTAACCCTTTCAGGTTGGGTATTGCCGGGATAGGCAACCCAAACGCCGCCAAAGGAGGGGCGTCCGTCCCAAAGCGCATCATCGGTTGCGTTAAAAACTTCGGGCGCCTCCACATCGCGCTCTTCAAGGGTCAATGTGCCCCCCGCCAGAGCAGGAGCTTGCGCGCCATCGGCTTGTGGCGCTTTGAGCGCATCGGGCATATTCTCACAGCCGCTGAGGATCAGCGCCGCCAGACCGGCAATTCGACTTATTTGAATTGAACGTGATCTAAGGGGATACGTAGTCATGCCTATTTCCTGCCGCAATTTATGGGGCCGGGTGTATATCGTAACCTGCCCATTTTTTCTGTTTTGGTCTTTTGACTCATTGTTAAGGAAAATACAGGTAATTGCTGTGTTTGAAAAGTCCTAAGGCATGTAGTTCAGGTCTGGACGTCTTTGATCTGTGTGTTTAGTAAGTCGCCCAAGCGGAGGAGTGGCAGAGTGGTCGAATGCGGCGGTCTTGAAAACCGTTGAGGGTTTACGCCCTCCGGGGGTTCGAATCCCTCCTCCTCCGCCACAAACGCTTTCGCGAGAAAGCGGCGGCAATTCTTCATCGGGCTTAACGGCAGTCGTTTGACAAAAACGACGAGAGCTATCGGCATTCGAATTGTCCCAGATGCTCCGCCAGAACGCTTTCGATAGAACGCGGCAGCCGTTTTTCGTCCCGCCTTCGGTTCGTGCGCTTTTTACCTGTGTCGTAAGAACCGCAGCTTTATTTCGCCATCCCAAACATGTGTGGACCTGTCCGTGTAGCTCAGGTTGTGCTGAGTTCGTGTAAAATCCGGGCCCAGCTTCGCGCACCTTTTTGAAAGCTGGTGACGCTGTATTTCTCGTTGGGGGAATGTATGGCGTCATCTTCCAGCCCGAAGCCCACAAGCAGGCTGTGCAGGCCCAATATCTCTAGGAAATGCCCCACAACTGGGATTGAGCCGCCGCCGCCCACATAAACCGCCTCATTGGGCCATTCTTGCGAAAGTGAGGTGCGTGCCTTTTCAAAAACCGGGTTGTCTAAGGGCATGACCGTGGCACCGGAGTTGTTTTTGGAATGATAGGAGACGGTGCAATCCTTGGGCAGCATACTGTCAATATAATCCCGAAGCGCCGTCGCGATTTTGTCCGGGTCTTGGCTGCCCACCAGTCTGAAGCTGACCTTGGCCACCGCTTTTGATGGCAAAACGGTTTTGAAGCCGGGCCCTGCATATCCACCGGCAATGCCGTTGATCTCGCAGGTGGGGCGCGACCAAATTTGCTCCAGCGCGGAATAGCCGGTCTCACCGGCAGGCTCCGAAAGCCCCACTTCACCCAAGAATTTGGAAGCATCAAAGCCCAAGCTGTCCCATTGCGCTTTTAGGTCCGGGCTGATCTCCGGCACGCCGTCATAAAAGCCCGGCAGGGTGATGCGACCCTCCTCATCATGCAAACCGGCCAGAATTTTGGTCAGAACCCGAATGGGGTTAATCGCGGGGCCGCCGTACATGCCCGAATGCAGGTCGATATCCGGGCCGGTGATAGTGATTTCCTCTGCCACCATTCCGCGCAACATAGTGGTAATCGCGGGAGTGTTCTGATCCCACATGCCCGTGTCGCAAACGAATGCGATGTCTGCGGACAGCTCCTCGCGGTGCGCCTCCAAAAACGGCACCAGTGAGGGTGAGCCGCTTTCTTCCTCGCCCTCAAAAAATATCGTAACGCGCGCAGGAAGTCCCCCGTTCACCGCATGATAGGCCCGGCACGCCTCTACAAATGTCATCAGCTGACCCTTATCATCAGCAGCACCCCGGGCGCGTATAACAGCTCCGCTCGGCGTTTCCTCGATCTGAGGGTCAAAGGGCGCGGTGTTCCATAACTCAACCGGATCAACCGGTTGCACGTCATAGTGGCCGTAAAACAGAAAATGGGGCAGGTTTTTGTCGTCTATATTGTCGCTATGAGCCACGACCATCGGGTGGCCGGGCGTGTCGTGCCGTTTGGCGTCAAACCCCATAGTTGAAAGATCCGCGACGAGCACATCGGCCGCACTTTTGCAGGCGTCCTTATAAGCGGGATCGGTAGAGATACTCTCTATCTTGAGCAATTCCACAAGCCGTTGCAGCGCCGCGTCTTTGTCATCGTCCAAGTGATTGAGCACAGCGGTTAAGGTCGACATCGCATTTCCTTTGGTTTGGCGTATGTGGCGCACTTTATCTCGACCGATGGCATTGTCCATCTTGATCGAGGTCAAAGACGCCCACCCGCCATGCGCAGTAGGATCATCACTCCGAGTGAAAAGAGGAAGGGTTTTACATGTACAAGAAAATTCTACTGCCGGTCGATACGAACCATGAAGAGGTTGCCGAGCGTATACTGGCGCTGGCAAAGACCCTCGTTGATGCGGATGGTGAGATTTTGGTAACTCATGTGGTTCCAGAATTGCCCGCCTATGGGACGGCCTATATCAGCCATGATCTTTATCAGAACACTATGAAACAAGCGCGGCAAACGCTGGAACAGATGCAGCAGAAAACCGGCATCAAGGCTGAGCTCAAGGTGGAAGTGGGTGTGCCTCATACGGCTATTTTGGACGATGCGCGGTCTTTTGAGCCGGACCTGATTATCATCGGGTCACATAAACCGGGCTTGTCGGACTATTTCTTGGGCTCGACAGCTGCGCGCGTGGTCCGGCATGCGGGGTGCTCGGTTTTGGTCGATAGGTAGCCTATCCGCGCGTGATCCATCCGCCGCCCAGAACTCTGGAGGTTCCGGCCTCGTAAAACACACAGGCTTGGCCTGGGGCCGCACCTTCTTCTGGCACAACCAACTCGATTGTTGCGGTGGTTGGGCCGGTGGGCCTTACGGTCGCGTCGCGCGATGGTCTGGTGGAGCGGATCTTAACCTCGATCGGAATACCGGCTTGGGGCAGGTCTTTGAATTCACCGCCGCCCAGCCAATTGATTTCCTTAACTGAAATTGTTCTGGTCGAGAGCGCGTCTTTGGGCCCGACAATTACCTGTTTGGTGTCGGCATCAAGTTTGACCACGTAATAGGGCGCGCCGCCGCCAATGCCCAATCCGCGACGTTGTCCAACCGTGTAGTGAATAATGCCTTTGTGGGTTCCCAATACACGCCCGTCCATATGAACGATATCGCCGGGGTCCGCGGCCTCCGGGCGCAATTTCTCGATAACAGCCGCGTAAGACCCGTTAGGCACAAAGCAGATGTCCTGACTGTCAGGCTTATCCGCAACCACCAAACCATATTTGTGTGCCAAATCTCGGGTTTCTGATTTGGATTTCAAATGCCCCAAAGGGAACCTGAGGTAGTCAAGCTGCTCAGGCGTGGTGGAGAACAAGAAATAGGACTGGTCGCGCACATTGTCTGCTGCCCGGTGAAGTTCCGGGCCGTCTATCCCGGATTTGCGTTGGATATAGTGACCGGTTGCCATGCAATCGGCGTCCAAATCCTTGGCGGTTTCCAGGAGGTCGCGGAATTTCACGCGCTCATTGCAGCGGATGCAGGGAACTGGTGTGGCCCCGGCCAGATAAGAATCAGCAAATTCGTCTATGACGCTGTCTTTGAACTTATTTTCGTAATCGAGCACATAATGGGGAAAGCCCATTTCCTCGGCCACTCTGCGGGCGTCATGAATGTCTCGGCCAGCGCAACAGGCTCCTTTTTTGGCCAATGCAGCCCCGTGGTCGTAAAGTTGCAACGTCACGCCCACAACATCATAGCCCTCGTCGGCGAGTTGTGCGGCCACCACGGAGCTGTCAACACCGCCCGACATGGCAACAACCACGCGGGTGTCGGCGGGCGGCTTGGCAAAACCAAGGCTGTTTAGAGGAGGCGACATCGCTTTGGGACCAACCTGATTGGGAAAGTGTTAGTTCAAAATATAGTAAAACCTTAAGCACTCGCAAGGCGCGGATTCACCACGTATTAAGTGCTGGGGGGCAAATATCTCTTTTGGGTACGGAGCAAAAGGGGTTTTGCAAATGTTTATTAAAAGAGAAAAGGGTCCAGTTTTTGCTGTGACCCATGATGGCCGGAAAATCAGCAGATCGGATTTGCCGCCGAAGAACACATCAAGATGGGTCGCGCGCAGAAAAGCGGCAGTCGTCACGGCTGTGGAAAGTGGTCTCATTGATGCCGATGAGGCGTGCGAGATGTATTCGCTGTCCAGCGAGGAGTTGGAAAGCTGGGTGTCTGCCATGTCAAAACATGGAACAGGCGCGCTGCGGGTGACATCTATGCAAAGGTATAGACAACCCTAGGTTGTTTATGTATAAAGATAAAAACCCATAAAGAGCAGTGCATCAAACGATGCTCGGCGTTAACAGCACAGTTTCCGAAAGTTATCGTAGTTTTTTACGAGTGGTCGGCACATCCGTTACAAAAGTAACTGGGCGTTAACTAATTCGCGCAAATGTCATCCCAGCGACTGACGCTGTTGATGACTGGAGGCAAGTTTAAATGCGTATTTTACTAGTGGAAGATGATCCAACGACATCAAAAAGCGTTGAGTTGATGCTTTCAAATGCGAACTTGAATGTATACGCAACGGACTTGGGCGAAGAGGGAATAGATCTCGCCAAGCTTTATGACTACGATCTTATCCTGCTCGATCTTAATTTGCCGGATATGAACGGTCATGAGGTTTTGCGCCAATTGCGTTTGGCCAAGATTGAGACGCCGACATTGGTGCTTTCGGGCTATGACGACGCTGAAAACAAGATCAAGAGTTTCGGATCGGGCGCGGATGACTATATGACCAAGCCTTTCCACCGGGAGGAATTGATCGCACGCATCCATGCGATTGTGCGCCGCTCCAAGGGGCATGCACAAAGTTCGATTCAGACCGGCAATATCTTGGTTAATCTTGATGCCAAAACCGTCGATGTTGAAGGCCAGCCGGTTCATTTGACGGGCAAAGAATACCAAATGTTGGAGCTGTTGAGCCTGCGCAAAGGCACGACACTTACCAAGGAAATGTTTTTGAACCATCTTTATGGTGGAATGGACGAGCCAGAGTTGAAGATCATCGACGTGTTTATCTGTAAACTTCGAAAGAAGTTGGCGCAGGCAACCGGCGGCGAGAATTATATCGAAACGGTTTGGGGGCGCGGCTATGTGCTTCGCGATCCAATACCTGTGGAAGATAGGCCCAAAATCGCCGTTGGAGTTTAACCAAGTTACAGCGGTCCTGAGGATTTGACAAAACCCGCGCAAGAATGAGCGCGGGTTCTTCCTTTTTGCTTCGGAAAATTGCAGATAGAATTACGCTGTGAGAAGCTGAGGTAGTTCCATGTCCGCGAAATCCAAGTTGAACGCCCGATCCGAGGCTGAAGCCAAGGCCCGGCTTGAGGAACTGGCGTCGCTGATGCTTCAAGCCGATGAGGCTTACCACAATCGCGATGCTCCGGTTTTATCTGATGCGGATTACGACGCGCTAAAGGCGGAAAATCAGCAGTTGGAGCAAGCATTTCCGCATCTCGTTCGCGAGGATAGCGCATCTTCGCGTGTGGGCATTGCGCCCAGTTCTGGCTTTTCGAAGGTAAAGCACTCTGTTTCGATGCTTTCTCTGGGAAATGCATTTGACGCCGAGGATGTTGCGAGTTTTGTCGCCTCCATTCAGCGCTTTTTGGGGGTGTCGGATGATATCGAATTTACCGCCGAGCCCAAAATCGATGGTTTATCGCTGGCGCTGCGCTATGAGAATGGGCAGTTGGTGTTGGCAGCCACCCGTGGGGACGGAAAAACCGGGGAGGATGTCACCGCCAATGCACGGACGATCAAATCGGTGCCGCAGCGGATTGAGACAGACATCGACATCCTTGAGGTGCGTGGCGAAGTTTACATGCATCACAAGGACTTTGAGGCACTCAACGAGACACAGGCCAAGTCCGGCCAAAAGATATTCGCCAATCCCAGAAATGCAGCGGCCGGCTCACTGCGACAATTGGATTCTAAAATCACATCGAAACGCCCGCTGATGTTTTTTGCCTATAGTTTGGGCGAAATTTCCCGTCCATTGGGTGAGACTCAATCAGAGACCATCTCAGCCTTTGAGGCCTTGGGGTTTTCAACCAACCCGCTGACAAAAATCTGCGCCAATGTGGATGAGCTGATCGCCCATTATAGCGACATCCAAAATTCAAGACCCGATCTTGGTTATGATATTGACGGTGTCGTTTATAAGGTAAATTCGCTGAAGCTGCAGGATCGGCTGGGGTTTCGCAACAATAGTCCGCGTTGGGCCATCGCCCATAAATTCCCTGCCGAGACGGCCGTGACAGAACTTGAAGCGATCGAAATTCAGGTCGGGCGCACGGGCGCATTGTCTCCGGTTGCGCGTCTTAAACCTGTGACCGTGGGGGGCGTTGTGGTGTCCAACGCGACGCTGCACAATGAGGACTATATCGCTGGTCATGACGGAAATGGCGCGCCGATACGCGGCGGTGTTGATATTCGCGTTGGCGACTGGGTTACCGTTTACCGGGCGGGCGATGTCATTCCGAAGGTCAAAGACGTAGTTCTGGCCCGCAGACCCGAGGGCGCAAAACCTTACGTTTTCCCATCCATCTGTCCCGAATGTCAGTCCGCGGTGGTTCGGTTGGATGGGGAGGCGGTCGCCAGATGCACCGGCGGTTTGGTCTGCCCTGCACAAACCGTTGAAAAGCTAAAGCATTTCGTGTCTCGCGCGGCCTTTGATATTGAAGGTTTGGGCGCCAAGCAAGTTCAGGCGTTTTTTCAAGACGGTTGGGTGAAAGAGCCTGCTGATATTTTCACCCTCCGGTCACGTTTGGGCTCCGGCGGGCTACAGCAGCTCCAGAATATGGAAGGTTGGGGCGAGGTTTCCGCCGAAAAACTGTTTGATGCCATTGATGATAAAAGAAAAATTGAACTTAACCGGCTGATATTTGCGCTGGGTATTCGTCATGTGGGGGAGGTCGGGGCATTGCTTCTGGCTCAGTCTTACGAGAATTGGCAAGACTTTCATGACGCAGTTGTTGCAGCCGGGGGGCATGACGGCCCAGCCTGGGATGCGCTCAATGAAATAGACGGAATAGGCCCGACCATGGCGGCCTCTCTTGTGGATGCTTTGTCGGATGCGCAATTCAGCCAAGTGGTAGATCGGTTGATCCCGCATTTGGACATTCTTGTGGTTGAAAGTGCCGGAGATCAGCAATCTGTTGTGGCGGGAAAGACCATCGTGTTCACCGGCACATTGGAGCAGATGACGCGGGCGGAGGCCAAGGCGCGTGCGACATCCTTGGGGGCTAAAGTGTCAGGATCGGTTTCCTCAAAAACCGACTACTTGGTTGCAGGGCCCGGCGCGGGGTCAAAACTTGAAAAGGCCAAATCGGCCGGTGTTGCAACATTATCTGAGGATGAGTGGCTTGAACTCATCGGTCGGTAGCATCCCGTGGTCTCATGAGTAGGGGGCGTCCGGAAATTTTGTTCCCGCTCTTTGGGGACTTAAAGCGCTTGGAAGGAGTGGGCCCGAAAACGGCGAGCCTGTTGGAGGGTTTTGGCGTCGTTCACCCCAAAGATCTTTTGTTTAATCTTCCTAACTCTGTAATTGATCGCCGACTGGTTGGATCAATCGCAGGCATGCATTTCCCTGCCGTTGCGACCGTTGAGGTGGTCATTGGTCTACATCGTCCTGCGCGGGCCAAAGGGCGACCATACAGGGTCTTGGTTCAAGATGCCGAAACGGAATTCCAGCTGGTTTTCTTTCATGCGCGGGAAGATTGGCTAAAGCGGACCTTGCCAACTGGCCAAAGACGCGTTGTTTCGGGCAAGATCGAGATTTTTGATGGCATCGCCCAAATGGTTCACCCCGATTACATGTTGGGCGTGGACGAGGTCGATGCGGTCGGAGAGTTCGAGCCTATTTACCCGCTCACACAAGGCATCAATCAAAAGGCGATGACGAAGGCGGTGCGTTCAGCGCTTGGTCTTGCCCCTGCTTTGACGGAGTGGATTGACGGGAATTTTCTGCGCGATAAAGGCTGGGGGGGGTGGCTGGACTGTATCACCGCGGTTCATAGCCCGAAATCGCTTAACGATATTTCGCCCCAGTCGGCCCCGCGCGAAAGGCTGGCCTATGATGAGTTTTTTGCCCATCAATTGACCTTGGCAATTGCACGGAACGTCGAGCGCCGGGTGACGGGGATCGTCACCAAGGGAAGCGGAAAGCTCCAGCAGAAGGTTCTTAAAAGTCTCGCATTTGCACCAACTTCCGCCCAGATCCGCGCGGTCACCGAGATCACTGATGATATGGCAGAGCCGCGGAAAATGAACCGGCTTTTGCAAGGGGATGTAGGCTCCGGCAAGACCGTGGTTGCACTTCTTGCGTGTTTGGCCGCGGTGGAGGCAGGCGGTCAGGCCACGATCATGGCCCCCACGGAGATATTGGCGCAACAACATTTTGCCGTGCTGAACGAAATGGCAAAGGCGGCGGATTGTTCGGTGATGGTTTTGACCGGGCGCGACAAAGGTGCAGAGCGCGAGGCGAAGTTGCGCGCGCTGGCCGATGGCACCGCCGGTATCGTGGTGGGAACCCACGCGTTGTTTCAACCCGACGTTCATTTTGCCAATTTGCGTTTGGCAATTGTGGATGAGCAGCACCGCTTTGGTGTCCGCCAACGTATGGATCTCAGTGCGAAAGGGGAGGCGGTTGACGTTCTGGTTATGACTGCGACGCCCATTCCGCGGTCATTGGAGCTTGCGCATTTTGGGGATATGGATGTTTCAATTCTGGATGAAAAGCCGGTGGGGAGACTGCCTATCGACACGGTGCTGGTCTCTGCGTCGCGCTTAGATGAAGTGGTGGCACGGCTCAAAGATGCCATTGCGGAGGGTCGTCAGGCCTATTGGGTGTGCCCGCTTGTGGTCGAATCCGAAGTCCTTGAAGCAACCGCGGCCGAGGAGCGGTTCAAGTCTTTGAGAGCCCTTCTTGGAGATGACGCCGTTGAGATGGTGCATGGTCAAATGAGCGCCCAACATAAAGACGCGGCCATGCAAAGGTTTGCATCTGGTGCCGCAAGGCTTCTGGTGGCGACAACGGTGATCGAGGTTGGCGTGGACGTTCCGGATGCGTCTATCATGGTGATTGAGGGGGCCGAAAAATTTGGTTTGGCACAACTTCACCAATTGCGTGGCCGTGTCGGGCGTGGTGCGGTCAAATCCACCTGTTTGTTGATGTACACAGGCACATTGGGAGAGACCGCCGCCGCCCGTCTGAAAATCATGCGCGAGACCAATGATGGGTTCAAAATCGCCGAGGAAGACCTCAGGCTTCGCGGTGCCGGTGATGTGTTGGGGGTTGCGCAATCAGGTCTGCCCCGGTTTCGAATAGCTGATCTTGAGACACAAACAGGGTTGATGAAAATTGCGCAGTCAGATGCGCGATTGCTGCTGTCTGTTGATCCAAATCTGACCTCGGAGCGCGGAAAAGCTGCCCGTGTTCTGCTTTATCTGATGGATCAGGATAAGGCTTTTCAAATGATTACAGTGGGTTAGGTGGGTGTCTGGCAAGGCTTCCAGAATGTTCTTAAAAAGTTCTTGACGAATGAGAACATAACATGAATATTGTGTTCATAACGAGAACAAACTCGATGAGGAGCAGGAACATGTTAGAAGTTTTTCGTCAAATTGAGCCGTCCGATATCAGGGGGCTGGTTAAAGATGCAGCCGGTTTGACAGCCATTTGCGTGTTGATCGTTGCAAGCCTGGGGCTTCCGTCTATCACGTGAATGGTTTTTTGCCTGTGATTTGACCCATGCGCTGGGATGCGAAAACAAGCCTGATCTGACCGTTTTCCCTCGTGTTCAGATTGTCTGCCCGGAAAAGAGATCGCCTGTCTGTTTTTCCAAACCGCTTGTTCGGTTCTGCCTTAGACCATTTATCTGCCGCACTTGGCGCGTCAAATCACTTAACTGGCGCCACGTTCTCTGATTGAGAATGTGGCGCTTTTTTTATGCGGAGGCGCGGGACATATTTTCCGCGTAAGCGGCCAAGATCGCGTCAAAGGTCAGCAATATGGATGCATGCCGGTTCCGGTAGTCTTTTGCAGGAAGGAGCGTCTCAAGTTCCTCGAACGGCGCTTGCGGTATGGGTCCGTCTTCGGTGAGCATTGCGTGCAACTGATCGCGACCGTCCAAAATCTCTTCATGGGTCCGTCCCAGAATATTCGCCCCGATGATGGAGGCTGCCGCCTGCCCAAGCGCACAGGCTTTCACATCTTGTCCGTAGTCCACAATTCTACCGCCGTCCAAAGCCAGATCGACCGTCACCGTGGAGCCGCAGAGTGGCGAGCGCTTGCGCGCGGTCGCATCTGGTGCCTCCAACCGCTCAGTTTTGGGCAGATCAGCTGCAAGCGCCAAAATGCGCTTTGAATAGAGTTTCATCATATCCGATGGATCGCTCATCGACGGGGTCCTTTTCATCCACCACTGATCCCCATAGATAGGCCACAACGTATGGTTAGAAAAGAGGGTGAGTTGATGGAGTTTGATCCCCATGGCCTTAAATTCGATAACAATGGGCTGATACCGGCGATTGCCCAAGATGCGGTGTCGGGTGAGGTTTTGATGATGGCATGGATGAATGCCGCCGCCATTGAAAAGACGCTTTCAACGGGAAATGTGACCTATTGGTCCCGTTCCCGAGCGCAGTTTTGGGTAAAGGGGGAAACCTCCGGGCATGTGCAGGAGTTGGTGGAGTTCCGCGTTGATTGTGATCGGGATTGTTTGTTGTTGAAGGTCAAGCAAGTTGGCCCAGCGTGCCATACCAACCGCCAAAGTTGCTTTTACACTTTGGTGGTGGATGGGGCGGAAAAGATCACCTCAGAGCCGCTCATCTAGGGCGTCGGCCATTTGTTCTGCATCGCATGGGTTGATACATACCGCAACGATATCAGGTACCTTGACCGGGCCGCGTCTCAGAGCGTTCTGCTTTAAACCCGGATTAACCTAAAGCCCCCGGAAATTAAAGATTTCAACGCGTTAGGCGATGCATTATGTCTCAAGTTAAAAGCAAAACGCTTTAAAAGGACGATGCAGACTATTAGGACGCCGCTCTAAGGCCGACCAATCGGCGGATGTCGGCGGGTGATGCGCCTTCTGCTCTGAATTTGGAGATTGCTCGGGCGTCATGGCGTTTGGCCAGGCGTTGCCCATTCTCATCGCGGATAAGGCGGTGATGCCGGTATATTGGCGTAGGCAGATCCAGCAGCTTTTGCAAGATGACGTGAATGATGGTGGCCTCGGTCAAGTCCTGACCACGGGTGACATGGGTTACCGATTGCTCCGCATCATCCATGACGACCGAAAGGTGATAGGCGGTGCCCATTTCGGGGCGGCGCAGCACAACATCCCCAACCGTGGTTAGCAGGTCGTCTGGTGGGTCGATGCGTTTTGGCGCGCCTTGGCCAATCTCGGTATATGTCAGGGACGTTCCGGCCAGTATATCAAGGGCCAATTTCAGGTCGAGGCGAAGCGCCGCATGGTCGGGAATGGCGTTTGCAGCATCTCGTGGTTTGTGGCGACAGGTTCCGGGGTAAACGATACCATCGGGCCCGAATACAGGTTCGCCGTCTTGTGGAGCATTGGCCGCTGCGCGAATGTCTTTGCGTGCGCAAGTGCAAGGATAGAGCAGTCCGCGCGCCCATAAGTGCGCGATACTCTGTTGATAGCCCGGCAGGCGCGTGGACTGACGTAAAACCGGCTCAGGCCATTCAAGTCCAAGCCAATGCAGGTCATCAAAGATCTGGGCTTCCCATTTGGTCCGCGACCGGCTCTGGTCGATATCTTCAATCCTCAGCAGAAATTGACCGCCGGCGGCACTGGCCGCGTCAAACGCGGTCATGGCCGAAAACGCGTGTCCCAGATGCAAGGGCCCTGTAGGAGAGGGGGCAAAGCGTTCAACGTGGATCAAAGCTTTTTCAGCACATATACATTTGAGCCCAGATCAATCTGCGGTAGATGGGGACCGTGCTCGCGAAATAACAGGGCCGCACTGCCCGTGTCCACATGCTCGTTCAGGCGCGCCTCGTAGGTTTTGTCCTCCAGGGCGTGATCGTTGAGCGAGAATACAAAAAGCCCGCCGGGATCAAGCAGGCTCATAATCGCGTCTAACGTGGATGCGGGTGCATGGCCCGGATTGAGGACGCCAATAGCTGCGAGATTGGCATAAATCCCGGCCTCAAAAGGAAATGGATCTTCAAGATTTGTGTTGAAGATATTGCGATAGAGGCCCTTTTGATCGGCTCTTGCGAGCATTTCAGCGCTGAAATCGCACCCATCGATGGTCGCAAATCCTGCCTCTTTGAGTGCCTGCCCGGAAATACCTGTCCCGCACCCAATGTCGAGGATCGGCAAGCTAGGATCGTCCACAAATTCGGCCAGCGCCTCGGCACATCTTTTAGGCGTCACATATCCGTTTTCGCTGACTTCTTCATCGTACGATCCCGCCCAGTCATCATAAAACGCTTTGGTGGTCTCAGCGTTGTCCAAAGTGTAGGCGTTCGCGAGCATTTTCTTCATTGGTTGTCCCCCTTCGTCACTATTATCAGGGGTATCTCAGAGGGTCAAAACGAACCGGCTCGTGTTGCTTTGCATCTCGCGCCTTCATGGTCTGGCCTGGATCACGCAGCTACTGCTGTCTTTTGCAGCCAGCTGGTCCAGTCAGCTTTCGCACGGTCCGTATAAGCCTTGTAGCGCTCTTTGCGCCCGCGCCGACCGCCCTTGACCCCATCAAGCGGTGGGAACAGTCCGAAATTGACATTCATGGGCTGGAAGGTTTTCGCATCCGCTCCGCCTGTAATGTGGGTCATCAAGGCACCAATAGCTGTCGTGTTGGGCACTGCTGGCACCGGCTGGCCCAAAGCCTCCGCGGCGGCGAGGCGACCGGCCAGAAGACCCATTGAGGCGCTTTCCACATAGCCCTCTACACCGGTGATCTGGCCCGCAAAGCGCAAATGTGGCTGCTGTTTGAACCGGAGTTGGTCGTCCAAAAGGGAGGGCGAATTGATGAATGTGTTGCGGTGGATGCCGCCCAAGCGCGCGAACTCGGCCTTTTCCAGTCCCGGTATCATTCGAAGCGTATCGGCCTGTGCGCCGTATTTCATTTTGGTTTGAAAGCCGACGATATTGAATAGCGTGCCAAGGGCATTGTCGCGTCGAAGCTGAACGACCGCATAGGCCTTTACATCAGGCTGGTGAGGGTTGGTTAGCCCCACTGGTTTCATGGGGCCGAAGCGTAAGGTCTCGCGGCCCCGCGCTGCCATGACCTCGATCGGAAGGCAGCCATCGAAATAGGGTGTATCTTTCTCCCAATCCTTGAATTCTGTTTTGTCCGAGGCCAGAAGCCCGTCGATGAACGCCTCATAAGTCTCTTTATCCATTGGACAATTCAGATAGGCAGTACTTTCTTCTTCGGTTTCGCCCTTGTCATAGCGGGACTGAAACCACGCTTTGGACATATCGATGCTATCGGCATGAACAATCGGGGCAATGGCATCAAAAAACGCAAGTTGATCCTCGCCGGAGGCCGCGCGAATGGCCTGTGCCAGTGACGGCGATGTGAGAGGACCGGTGGCAATGATTGTGGCCCCCCAACTCTTTGGCGGAAGCCCCGAGATTTCGCCGTAGTCAATTGTGATCATCGGATGATGTGTAAGCCGCTCCGTGACCCCACGGGCGAAGGGTTCGCGATCAACCGCCAAGGCGCCACCGGCAGGCACGGCAAACTTGTCGCCCATTTCCATGATCAAACCACCAGCTTGGCGCATTTCCCAATGAAGAAGGCCGACGGCGTTTTGCTCGTTGTCGTCGGAACGAAATGAATTTGAGCAAACCAATTCTGCGAAATCAGCGGTTTGGTGGGCAAACGTACCTTGGCTTGGTCGCATCTCGTGGAGGATAACCGGAACTCCGGCTTGGGCGATCTGCCAAGCGGCCTCTGATCCGGCCATGCCGCCGCCGATCACATGAATTGGATTTGGGTGTGTCATGAAACGCGGTGTAATTGCCTCAATAGTCAGGCACAACCCATGCAAGGATTTTCTGAAAATTTTGAGGTGAGCGTTAAGTCCGCTTTCGCTCGTCGTTACTTGGGGGCTGGGCGTTTTTGAATGGAAGCAAACCATTAGGTGCAATTTGGGAGTATGCGAGAGTAGAAGTCTCAATATAGCAAATTATTGTCCAAAAAATTGCATTCTTGACGCCGCGTAATGCCCAAATTCGAGGGTTTAGGGCCGAAAATTCACAAAAAGTTAACGCTGCGTCTCTAACTAAAAATCGCTAAAATATTCAAGTTGTACAAGTTGAGAAAGATGAAATGAGAGCTTTACTGGCGATTTTTTTAGTGTTTTGTACCAACGGTTTCCCAAACTTAGGTCACGCGAGCGATAGAATAGTTTCTACTGAGCAAGCAATGGCTAAAATAAACTTGTCGGGACGCCAAAGGATGCTCTCCCAGCGATTGACCAAAGCGGCCTGCTTTATGTCCATGGGCATAGAAGAAGATTATCACCGGAATCAAATTGAAACGGCTCAGGCAAAGTTCAACGATACGCTGCTGGGGCTTTACTTGGGCGACGAAAGTGTTGGCTTGATCCCCGAAACGTCAGAAGTGATAAAACAACGCTTACAGGATGTTCATACGCTCTGGTCGATGATGGATTTATCAATGACCTATGTCGGCGTTGCGGGACCAGGAAATGTCGGTGAATTGTGGACTTTGTCTGTTTTAAGTCTGATGGTTTTGGGCGAAGCGAATTCTGCGGTGACGGCCATTGAGGCGGAATATGGCGAGGGCGCGATTGATGAGGCATTGGCCAAGACCATTAATGTCGCTGGGCGTCAAAGAATGCTATCTCAAAGAATTGCCAAGGAAACCTGTCTGGTGACCGCCAAAGTCAATCCTGAAATTAATCGCAAGAACCTCAAGAAAAGCATGGATCTATTTGAAAGCTCCTTAGAGGCTTTGTGGTCTGGGGATGAAACTGCGGGGATCGTCCCGCCGACTTCTGAGATTCAATCCCAGCAACTTTCAGAGGTAAAGCAAATTTGGCTTAATCTGAAAAAGCATTTGACGCAGGTTCTGGATGAAGAAAGGGCACAAGACGATGTTTTGGGGGCGATCGTAACACTGAATGATTTTCTTCTTGTGGAAATGAATAAAGTGGTTGGGATGTATTGAGCGACTTTGAGCGGGGCTGAATTCGGTTTTATTCACTTGAGTTCCAAGAGATCCCAAGGCGCGCCGTAGAGATCCTCGAACACGGCGACGGTGCCGTAAGGTTCATGGCGAGGGGCTTCGCGGAAGGTGACGCCTTGTGCGATCATACGGGTGTAGGATTTTTCAAAATCATCGCTGTTGAGGAAGAAGCCGACGCGCCCGCCATGCTGCTTGCCGACGGCTGCGGTCTGTTCGGGGGTGGAGGCTTTTGCGATCAGGAAGGCGGTCTCGGCATCCGGGTGCGGGGCCATGCGGACCCAGCGTTTGTGCCCTAGGTCAGTGTCTTCGAGGAGGTGGAATTGGAGGCAACGGGAGAACCAGTCTATAGCCGCGTCATAGTCGTGGGCCAGATAGGTGATAAGGTGTAAAACACACGACTTGATCTGACATTTCTGCTCTTATGGAGCGCAACAAGGAGTGTCGATAATGACAAGCATTCAAGAAAAGATCATCAAACCGAAGCTGGGGCTGCTGGAACTTGCCAAGCAGCTTGGGTCAGTTTCGCAGGCCTGTAATGTCATGGGCTATTCAAGGGACAGCTTCTACCGGTTCAAGGAACTCTACGAGCAGGGCGGCGAAGAGGCCTTGATGGATCTCAGCCGTAAAAAGCCGATCCTGAAGAACCGCGTGCCTGAGCACGTGGAGAAGGCCGTGATCGAGCTGGCCATTGAGAACCCGGCCCTGGGCCAGAAACGCGCCAGTTGGGAACTGCAGCAGAAAGGGATCATGGTGTCGTCTTCGGGCATCCGCTCAATCTGGTTGAGGAACGACCTGGAAACAATGAAAAAGCGCCTTAAAGCCCTGGAAGCCCGCGCCGCCCAAGAGGGCATTCTGCTCACCGAAGATCAGATGGCCGCTTTGGAGAAAGCCAAGGCGAAGAAGGAAGCCCATGGCGAGATCGAGAGCCACCACCCAGGGTATCTTGGCAGCCAAGACACCTATTATGTTGGCACAATGAAGGGCGTCGGGCGGATTTATCAGCAGACTTTCGTGGACACATACACCCGCGTGGCGATCTGCAAGCTTTACACCGAGAAGACCGCCATAACCGCCGCTGATCTGATGAACGACCGCGTGATCCCGTTCTTTGCGGAA
>CAKZTM010000081.1 GCA_937920555.1 uncultured Paracoccaceae bacterium
CAGATCACCAATTACTGGATCATGCGCCGCGAGATGGAGCGCAAGGGCCACCGGTTCATGTCCAACTGCGACAGCGAACTTTTGGCGGTCTACACAGCCCACAATCTGGCCAACGGTGTTGAGCTGGAAGAAAGCCTGCGTCGCTCCATCGATGAAATCGACGGTGTGTTCACCTATCTGGTCTGCACCAAGGACCAGTTGGGCATGGCCAAGGATACAATGGCGGCCAAGCCTCTGGTTCTGTACGAGAGCGATGATCTGATCGCCATGGCATCCGAAGAGGTCGCCATCCGCGCGATCCTGCCACACGAGATTGACACAACAGACCCTTATGATGAGGAGGTTCGGGTATGGCAGGCGTAAGCGACGCAGCCCTGAAGGAAATGACTCAGGAAGAGCGTGTAAAAGCGCTCGGAATGACCACGGAGCAGCTGACCGGCAAAACCATGTATATGGAGTTTGACCCGGACGCGACGGAGCGGTTCGAATATCCTTGGGCGCCATCCGTTGACTTCAACAAACGCACGGAAGTGGACTGCGACGGGCTGACCACGACAGAGGTCAACAACAAGGTACGCGGGCTCATGGAAGAGGGCTACGGCACGGTCGTGCTGAAAAATCCGCGCGGCATGCACTCGCTTGGCGTGGGCATCCTGTCCAAGTTGAACCTGATCATCGAAGGCTCCACCGGCTACTTCACGGTCGGTCTGATCGACGGGCCAAATGTGCGGATCACGGGCCGGGTTGGCTGGTCATGTGGTGAGAACATGATGTCTGGCACAGTGATGATCGAAAAGAACGCAGGGTCCACATTTGGGGCGGCCATTCGTGGCGGTGATCTTGTGTGTCGTGGCTCGGTCGGGTCGCGTACAGGCATCGACATGAAAGGTGGCACGATCATCGTTGGTGGTGACACGGGCGCTCTGTCAGGTTTCATGATGCAACGGGGCCGCATGGTTGTCTGCGGCAATGCGGGCAAGAACCTTGGCGACAGCATGTATGACGGCACCATTTATGTGGGCGGCGAGATCAAATCCTGCGGTGTGGATGCAGTTGAAGCGGAACTGACCGAGCTCGACAAAGCGTGGCTCACCCGCAAGCTCAAGCAATATGGGATGATGCCGGATAAGGGTGTCGATCATTTCACCAAGATCGTCGCGGGCAAAATGCTCTGGAACTACGACAATCTTGAGCCCAACGAGAAAAAGCTGATCCTTTAAGCCAGCTCAACAGATCACCCCGGACCTGATCCAGGGTCTTTAGCAATTTCGCGGGGACCGCCCCGCCACTAAGGAGACTAACATGGCTGATGGAGATATGCCTCGCAAAAAGGCACTTGATCGCGACGTGAACCGGATCGGGGAGAGCTTTGTTTTCCCGCCCCGCGTCATGGACGATATCCATATTAAATCAGAGCTGGGTCGCTACCGGATGCGTGGCTTCTCGCTCTTCAAGAAAATCCCGCATTGGGATGACCTGACCTTCCTTCCGGGCACGCTGACGCGCTTTGTGATCGAAGGGTACCGCGAGAAATGTGAGACAAAGACGGTCATCGGTCCACGTGCCGGTCGGCCCTTGGAGCTGGATATCCCGGTTTATATCACCGGCATGTCCTTCGGGGCGCTCTCCTACGAGGCAAAGACCGCTCTGGCGCGTGGTGCGACCATGGCAGGCACGGCGACCTGTTCTGGTGAAGGCGGGATGATCCCGGATGAGCGGCGCTATTCGTCCAAATGGTTCTATCAGGTCATTCAGTCGCGCTACGGCTTTAACCCGAACCATCTGGTTCTGGCGGATGGTGTCGAGTTCTTCATCGGTCAGGGCTGTAAAGTTGGCCTTGGCGGTCACTTGATGGGTCAGAAAGTGACCGATCAGGTCGCCGAGATGCGTTCGCTTCCTGCCGGTATCGATCAACGCTCCCCTGCCCGTCACCCAGATTGGTTGGGCCCGGACGATCTGTCCTTGAAGATCAAGGAAATCCGTGAAGCCACAAACGGCATGGTCCCAATCCAACTTAAACTGGGTGCGGCGCGTGTTTATGATGACGTGCGGATGGCCGTAAAATGTGATCCAGATTCGATCTATATTGATGGTATGGAAGGCGGCACCGGCGCTGGCCCCCACCTTGCGACCGAGGACACAGGTGTGCCGGGCATTGCCGCGATCCGTCAGGCCCGCAAGGCCATCGACGACCTTGGCAAGCGCGGTGAAGTGTCCCTCGTTTATGCGGGCGGTATCCGCAACGGCGCTGACGTGGCCAAGGCGATTGCCCTTGGCGCGGATGCCATTGCGATCGGGCATTCGGCGATGATGGCGCTCAACTGCAACAAGGATATTCCTGAGGCAAACTACCCAGAGGAAATCGGCGCGGAGCCCGGCTATTGCTACCATTGTCACACGGGCCGTTGCCCGGTTGGCGTGGCCACGCAGGATCCAGAACTGCGCAAGCGGCTTGATCCCGATGAGGCAGCGGAGCGGGTTTACAACTTCCTCCACACGCTCACTATTGAGGCACAACTCTTTGCCCGTGCATGCGGCAAGACGCATCTGCACAGCCTTGAGCCGGAGGATTTGGCAGCGCTCACGATGGAAGCCTCCGCCATGGCAGGCGTGCCACTTGCAGGCACCAACCACACGGTTGGCGTCGAAGACTATCATCACCTTTAAGGAGCAAACAGCATGGCTGGAACACAATATCGCGGCTCCGAAATCACGGATGTCGATCAGTTCGTCAAAGACTCAGCGGGGCTGGGATCAGAGCGGGAAAAGGAAATAGGCCAGCACATCGGCTATCGTTACGACGTTAACCTTGTACCCGACTATGAGCGTCTGACGCCCTACCTCAAGGAGTACATGGAAGTGATGGGCTGGGATGATCTCAATTGGCTTGAGGACATCCATATGGGCTACGAGGACGGCAAACCCGCCGTCTTTGACCGGAACATCAACGGCTGGGTGCGTGTCCCTGACAGCATCAAGCTGCCGGACAACCAACAGGATCGCGACATGATTGCGCGCGAAATGCTGCTAAAGTTTCAAATGTCGGACCGTCACCCGCTTGTGACCCTTAGGAAGGCCTACATGAAGTTCTGATCATGGACACACATATCGACATCGCCTGCCTGCAAACACGACCCATGCCGGACTTCAATTCCGCGCTGGGAGAGGCTCTGCCATTGGCCGATGCAGCCGTGCAGGCGGGTGCGGAGATGCTGTTCCTGCCGGAATATTGTGGTGGTCTGAAATCCAAAGGCGCGGCACTTGATCCACCCGCCGCCTTGGAAGGCGACCACCCGTTCCTAAAGCGCTTTCAGGAATTCGCCGCGGACAAAGGCGTTTGGGTCATGCTTGGCTCAATCGCGGTTAAACAGTCAGGCAAACTGGTCAATCGCGGCTTCATGCTTGATCCAAACGGGCGCATCTTCGGGCGCTACGACAAAATTCACATGTTCGACATTCAGCTCTCCGAGACGGAAATCTACCGGGAAAGCGATACGATTTCAGCGGGCGATCAGGCGGTCATTCACGAAACGCCGCTTGCCAGCATCGGCCACACAATCTGTTACGATCTGCGCTTTCCCCATCTTTATCGTAATCTGGCGCAAGCCGGTGCGAACATTTTGACTGCCCCTGCGGCCTTCACCAAAAAGACCGGGGAGGCCCATTGGCACATCCTCAACCGTGCGCGTGCGATTGAAAACGGCTGTTATATGATTTCGCCTTGTGCGATTGGCAGGATTGACGGCGGCGGGGAGGCTTACGGCCACTCGCTTGTTGTGAACCCCTGGGGTGAAGTGATCGCCGATGGCGGCATGTTGCCCGGCGTGGTCCAAGCCCGCATCGATTTGTCCAAGGTCAATGAAGCCCGCGCGCGCATCCCGTCCCTGTCCCACGACCGCGCCTATTCCTTCAGCGACGCATCCCGGAGAACCGCATGAGTTCACTGGCCGCAACACTTGGCATCACACCAGACGCCCACCCTCTCAAAGACGCGTTCCTGAAATGGCAGTGCCGCGTGCGCCAGATGTCCATGCGCGACAATGAGGGCCGCCCCGATGAGGCGATCATGCCCGATGTGATCTTGAACGGTCAGTCAGAGCCATTGGGCGCGATCATCACCGTTTTGAACAAGTCACCGGGGTATTCCCTGACGGCGGAATTGAACCATATGTCCGCCAAGACCAACGATCCGGCCCAGCGGCGCGAAAACGCAATCCGGTTCCTGTCCTCAACCTATTACCAAAAGCACCGCGAGTTCTCCGACATTCTGACAGCGACCTTCCCGCCAGCCTCCCCTGGGGCGGCCCAGATTCGCACCGCTCAAACCTGCCGGCTGGCGTTTGACGCCTATAACCAACGCTTTGATCTCCATTGCAAAGTCTGGCGCCTGGTCGGTCGCAACCCGCTCTGTCAGGCGACAATCGCCCACAACAAACTGTTCAACCCGACGCTTCCCCCCGACACTGACGTGCTGGGGTTTGAGCCGGATTGGTCGGCTTCCTCAGCAGACCCGGAATTAACCCGCTAATGACAGAGAAGGACAGGCACCTATGACGAAACGCGTTTGTATCATCGGAGCAGGTCCTTCAGGCCTCGCACAATTGCGCGCTTTCCAATCGGCCCAAGCCAATGGCGACGCAATCCCAGAGGTGATCTGTTACGAGAAGCAGTCCAATTGGGGCGGTCTGTGGAATTAC
>CAKZTM010000082.1 GCA_937920555.1 uncultured Paracoccaceae bacterium
CGCAACACGATCACCCACGAGATCACCAATGTAGAGCTTGCGCGCGACGTGGCACGGGCAGAAGGACGTTCAAAATGACCCAGACCCATCGCTTGAGGGGAGGTCAAATCGACCGCAGCCAACGCCTGCCATTCAGCTTTGACGGAAGCAGCTATGTGGGCCACCCGGGCGACACGCTCGCCTCCGCCCTATTGGCCAACGGCGTGCGCCTGATGGGGCGGTCGTTCAAATATCACCGCCCGCGCGGGGTGCTGACCGCAGGCTCTGAAGAGCCAATCGCGCTGGTTGAACTGCGCACCGGTGGTCGGCAAGAACCGAACACCCGCGCGACCACGGCTGAGCTCTTTGAAGGGTTGGTCGCAAATTCCCAAAGCCGCTGGCCATCTCTTAAGTTCGATTTGATGGCGATCAACGACTATATGTCACCCTTCCTAAGTGCAGGTTTTTATTACAAGACATTCATGTGGCCTGCGGTGTTCTGGGAAAAACTCTATGAACCGATCATCCGGCGGGCGGCTGGCTTGGGCTCGCTTTCGATGGAGGAAGATGCAGACGCATACGATAAAGGCTTTCTGCATTGCGACGTCTTGGTTGTGGGGGCTGGTCCATCCGGGCTGGCCGCCGCTCTAACAGCCGGTCGCGCGGGAAAACGCGTGATTTTGGCGGATGAAGATTACCTGATGGGCGGGCGTCTGAACGCGGAGACGTTTGATATTGGCTCTGGGTCCGGGTCCGATTGGGCGGCAAGTGTCGTGGCAGAACTGGCATCCATGGACAATGTCCGGCTGATGACCCGCACGACTATCATAGGCTCATTCGATCACGGCGTCATGGCCGCCTTGGAGCGGGTATCGGACCATCTGGCGGCCCCCCTAAAGGACAAGCCGCGCCAGACGCTCTGGCGCATCTATCCCGACCACACGATCCTCAGTGCGGGCGCCATCGAGCGGCCCATCGCGTTTCCGAACAACGATCGTCCGGGCATCATGATGGCAGGAGCCATGCGCGCTTACGCCAATCGCTGGGCGGTCACTGCGGGAAAGTCCGTGGCCATTTTCACCAATAATGACGATGGTTTGCGCACCGTGCGCGATTTGCAAGCGAAAGGCGTTGAAATTGCAGCAGTGATCGATACCCGAGACGGCGGAGAGGTCATCGGCGGCACCCGCCACATCCAAGGCGGCCAAGTGATTGATACAAAAGGGCGATTGGGGCTGCACTCGATTGCCGTGCGTACAAAAGACGGCGATGTGAAGACGATCCCTTGTGATGCGCTTGGCGTCTCTGGCGGTTGGAACCCGAACGTGCATCTGACCTGCCACCAGCGCGGCCGACCC
Source organism: uncultured Paracoccaceae bacterium (assembly GCA_937920555.1). Classification (GTDB taxonomy): domain Bacteria; phylum Pseudomonadota; class Alphaproteobacteria; order Rhodobacterales; family Rhodobacteraceae; genus CAKZTM01. The sequence continues at coordinate 1,338 of CAKZTM010000082.1, forward strand.
GCATGGAATGAGACATTGGCGACCTTCGTGCCCGACGGCCTTCCCACAGGCATGACCGTTTGTGGCGCCGCCCGGGGCGATTTTTCCACCCATGGGGCGTTGAAGGGCGGTATGTTGGCGGCTAAAGCCATCGGTGCGAAAGCCATTGAATTGCCTCATGCCGAAGATGCGCCGGTGAATATCACACCGTTTTGGTATGTTCAGGGAAAGCCACGGGCCTGGGTCGATTTTCAGAACGATGTGACCGTGAAGGACATTAAGCTCGCGCATCAGGAAAATTTCCGCCCCGTGGAGCATCTCAAGCGCTACACGACGCTCGGCATGGCCACCGATCAAGGCAAGACCTCCAACATGGGTGGTCTGGCCGTGATGGCGGAGATGACCGGCAAAACGATCCCCGAGACCGGCACGACCATCTTCCGCCCGCCCTACACGCCTGTGGCCATAGGCGCACTTGCCGGTCGGTCCCGCGGTAAGGAGTTTCGCCCCTACCGGCTGACCCCGTCTCATCAATGGGCCGAAGAACAAGGTGCGGTTTTTGTCGAAGTTGGCACGTGGCTGCGCGCGCAATGGTATCCGATTGCCGGAGAGACACACTGGCGCGAGAGCGTGGATCGGGAGGTGCTGGCCACCCGCGGCTCGGTGGGCGTGTGCGATGTGACCACATTGGGCAAAATTGACGTGCAAGGCACGGATGCGGCGGCATTTTTGAATAGAATCTACGCTAACGGCTTTGCGAAACTACCTGTTGGCAAGGTCCGCTACGGGTTGATGCTGCGCGAAGACGGGATCGTCATGGATGACGGGACCACCGCACGCATGTCCGAACATCACTACGTCATGACCACGACCACAGCCAATGCAGTGTCGGTGTTCCGGCATATGGAGTTTGCGCGGCAATGCCTGTGGCCGGACATGGATGTGCAGTTGATCTCCACCACGGATGCCTGGGCGCAATATGCGGTTGCAGGGCCCAACACGCGGAGATTGCTGGAAAAGATCGTGGATCAGGACATTTCCAACGAGGCGTTTCCCTTCATGGCCTGCAGTGAGATCACGGTGTGCGGCGGCACCCGCGCGCGGCTTTTCCGGATCTCCTTCTCTGGCGAGCTGGCCTATGAGATCGCAGTGCCCACCCGCTACGGGGACGCGATGATCCGCGCGATCATGAAGGCCGGTGAGGAGTTTGACGTGACACCATATGGCACTGAGGCGCTGGGTGTGATGCGTATTGAGAAAGGCCATGCGGCTGGGAATGAACTGAACGGAACCACAACCGCATTGGAGTTGGGCTTGGGCAAGATGGTCTCAAAAGCCAAAGACAGTATCGGCTCGAAACTGTCCGAACGCGACGGCCTGTCCCATGAGGACGGGTTCAAACTGATGGGCTTTAAGCCCGTGGACCCCGGCGAGGCGTTCAATGCAGGGTCCCATTTCCTCAAACCGGGTGCGCCGGAAACGATTGCGCATGATGAGGGTTACATGACCTCGGTCGCTTATTCGCCCAATCTGGGCCACACGGTCGGGCTTGGCTTTCTCAAAGATGGCGGCAACCGGATCGGGGAGCAACTTCGCGCCTTTAGCCCCGTGACAGATAAAGACATCATGGTGGAGGTCGTATCGCCCCACATGATCGATCCTGAGGGGGAGCGGCTCCGTGGATAAACTGACACTATCGCCTGCCCTAGGTGCGGCTGCGCACAACTACCAAGACGACGGGATATCAATCGCCGAAAACCCAAGCCTAGCCCTTGCATCTATTGCGGCAAGGTTGGGACAGAAAAAACAGCTCTTGGGGGCCGTAAAAAAACTGACCGGACTGAACTTGCCGGACCCCCAAAGACTGGTGGCTGCAGGCGATTATACGATTTTCTGGACTGGTCCCGAGCAGTGGTTCGTTACGGCGCCCATCAATACACATGAGGACATTGAAATGCGCCTCCGGTCCGTATTGGGCGCGAGCGCATCGGTGACCGAACAAACGGGCGGATGGACCCGTTTTGATGTGGAGGGTGACAAGCTGGCCGCAATGTTTGAGCGTCTGTGCATGATCGATCTTGCCACCACGCCGCCACATCACGCCATTCGCACGGTGATTGAGCATATCGGGGCTTTCGTGATCACTTGGGAAGGCGGCACGGTTTCTGTTTTATCGCCACGTTCCTATGCAGGATCGCTCTTTCATGCCATGACAGTCGCGGCCAAATCAGTTTAGAAGCGGTCCAGACGATCTCGATCACCTGTGGTAAGGACGGCACATGACAGCGCTTTCGTTGGGCATCATCGCCGCAGTTTGCTGGGGCATCCACGACGTTTGTGTGCGTTATGTCAGTCAACGTACAAATATTTTTGCGGCCCTCTTTTTGGTCGTTCTGTCCGGCACGATCCTGTTAACCCCAATAATGTTGAGCCTTGGCAGCGGCACCCTTCCTGACCAACGTCCGTTGATGTTAAGCACCGCCTCCGGTCTGGCCTTTGCTGTGGCTGGGATTGCACTTTATAAGGCTTTCTCCATGGGCCCGGTGCGGTTGGTTGCCCCCATCATCGGCGCCTATCCCATCTTGTCCATGGCATGGGCCGCCATGAGCGGGGCGCAGGTCACGCTTTTGCAATGGACCGCCGTTCTTGCGGTTATAGGTGGTATCGCTCTGGTGGCCACACAAAGTCGCAACAAGGAGGAAGCGGGCGCGCCCTTCGCTGTCATTGTTGGCTGGTCCATCGCAGCCTCCGTGGGTTGGGCGCTAACTTTCGCCTTTGGTCAAGCCGCCACCCTACACGGCGATCCTTATGATCTTTTATTGATAACGCGTATGGTGACAACTTTGGCGCTGTTGCCGGTTTTAATGCTGACGGGTGCCACTTTAAACGTGGGGGGACGAGCGTTGATCATCTTGAGCGTTTTGGGTCTGCTCGACGCCACCGCCCTGGCCATGATCTTGCTTGCAGGCACTATGCCCCGGCCAGAATATGCGTCTGTTGCCGCCTCGACCTTCGGGATTGTCACCATATTGTTGGCTTGGGGGTTCTTGCGTGAAGACATGCGTCCGCTGCAATGGCTGGGGGTGTTCGTCGCCTTTTGGGGCATAGGATATTTGGCGATATAGCCGGTTTCTTGCCGAACTCCGAGACATTTATGGCGTTCAATACAGGCCTGCCGCCACGTTTTCGGACCCAAACTACTAATTTCACGCCAAGCTATTGGACAATTCACGAATTGATCGATAATCATTTCATCACAATGAGGCAGATACTGCCAAGGACAGGAGGAAGACAATGAGCAAACGTGACGATTTGATTGCCAAATACGCGGCCGACATGAAAGAAAAATGCGGCATCACCCCCGATATGGACCTACTTACCAAAGTAACGATTGGATGCGGTCCTGCAATTTATAACAGAGATGCATCCACCGTCTCTGGTTCCGACGAAGCCGAGCTGGCGACTGTAAAAAACAACTACCTGATCAAGAAGTTAGGCTTGAGCGATAGTGCCGAGCTGGACAAAGGGATAGCTGCGGTCATGGAGAAATACGGGCAGTCCAACCCATCCAAATACCGCGCGGTTGTGTATTACATGCTGTGCACACATTTCGGCAAAGAGTCTGTTTACAAATAAACACTCCAAGTCACCGAAAATCAAAAGGCGTGCCCTGATCCAGGTCACGCCTTTTTCATTGCAAGGTCGTGTTATGAATAAGCGAGCGCGACGCGTAGCCGTCAGGTTGGTCCGTGCCAATCTATCTGACAAATCTCAGCACTGCGGCCTTCAAAGTCCCAGACCCGGCCAAAGGCCCGCACCCGGCCTTTATCGGCTTTAGCCACGGTGATGTCCTCGCCCATCCAATATTCAGTATTACTGACCACAACTTCCGCATCGGGATCTTTGCCGGTGATCGGAGTGACCGCACCTTGGATCTTTTTGCCAACGGTCAAACGGCGGGTTTTGCCTTCTGTCTCGTAGGTGATGGCCTGCCGCTCAGCGCCCAAGAACTCGCCAACGAGCAGAGCAAAGAGTCCAGTGGTGCCACGTGCCGCACCGGAAAAGACCTTGACGAGGCCATCATAGGCCGCATCAGAGGCGCGATCATCGATAAAGGCGGCGGCCTTCCAATTACCGCGCCCCATATTGCCCGGTATATCCATCAAGAGCCCAACATTAAGCCCCCCCAAGTCTTCGCCGTCGAAATGCCCTTCATCGATACGCACACCGACCCAAGCCTGACAGTAACCCTCGGTAGGCGGATGCAGACCAAGCGACACTACGCAGGGGCAAAAAACGGTACAATTACAATTTAGTATCAACTCACCTTTGAGTGTCCACTCCGGCAAAACTGGTTTGTTCATGTGTTATCCTCTCACAGTAGCCCCAAGGCCCGAAGTACCACCAAACCGGCGCCTCCAAGCAATATCCATCCCGCGGGCCGCGTCATATACGCGCCCAACTCCGGCAATTTTTCCATAGCCATAAAGATCGTCGCCACGCCCATCCAAACGAGGTTCATAGTTCCGCCTACAAAGCCCAAAAGCATGAGCGCCCAACAACATCCCAAACAATGTGCGCCAAGCTGCAATCCCATGCGCAGGGCCGCGACCTGTCCGGGGGCCCAACGCTCCATGAAAAATGTGAGCGGCATGCGGCATTTGGCCAAACATGCTTCCTTCAACGAGGAGAATTGATATAGGCCCGCCCCGGCCAGCAATGCCGCGGTTAGCCACAGCGACGTGCTTGCCCCATCTGGGCCCACTAGCGTGGCATTGGCGAGCATGAATTGAGCGACTGCGGCAAAAAGCGAAAACCCGAACCAAACGCCCAGATATCCAAGGGCGAGAGCTAAAGTGCTGCGCCCAGTTGAGGCCCCTGCGGCACCCAAATCACGAAAGGTGTGCAGTGCAGGCACAAAGGTCGGCAGCATCATTGCCACAGACATGACCGCCCACATTCCAAACAGGGCCATCGGGCGAGCATCGGCCGCACTTAAGCAGAGCGCCTCCCAGATGGCGGGGGCGGTAAAGCGCATTAGACCAAATCCCGGCATCTCACTTGCCATACTGGCCAACAAAAACCATGCAAATAGAATTGCTCCATAAACTACGAGCCAAGCGACAGCCCCTGTTCGCAGGAGGCTCGACAGCCGCGTTTTGTGATCCATGGTCTCGCTCAAGATCAAAGTGCCTTTCGGGGTAGAATCTCAAAGTAGCCTAGCGGCGTTTCAACCCCGCCAAAAGCCCATAAATAGTGATTAAGATCACAACAAAAGAACGTGAACGCAGTTAGGGTTGCTTTTGAGGGAGCCGCGCCTAAACTCGTACTGATTGCCAAAAAATTGATTTTTAATCGGGCCTTATATGCTTGAAAATTCTATGGCACATCCCGCTCAGGCAACCCATCCGTTGCCTAGCTCCGGCAATGACGCGATCGGTTTGGCAAAGGTCGTTAAACTGGGGCAATCTCCTGATGACACGTTTTTTGAGCGCCAGTCCAAAGCAATCCTTGTCTCATTTCTAATCGTATTCTCCGGCTTTGCCGCGCTTGCACTTCTTGACGCCGGACGACCGCCTTACGTGCATCTTCTCGACAAGGCCGTGATCATCGGATCAATCGGGATCATGATTGTTTTGCGTCAAACCAAGAGCCTGCATCTGGCCTTTACGGTTGTGTGTACCGTCGGGCTGACCCTTTTATTCATATTCTTTTTGATGGTGGGCAACCGAGGCGCTGACCTAATGATGCCTCTGGTCTTTCCGCTCTTATCTGTTGTTATCGCCGGTCCGCGGAAGTCTCAGAAATGGTTCATAGGCACCTGTCTGATGGTCATCGCCATACCTTTTTTGCAACCGGCTTTGCCTGCTGTGACATGGAACGGTTTTGAAAACACCGAAAACCCGAGCGGTTTTATTTTCCACGCCCCATTTAAACAACCGCTGAATTTTGAAACTGTTATCCTTGCGATCACCACTTACGTGCTAATTTACGGCATTGTGTATGCCGCCTATGCTCAGATGATCCACGCGCGCAAGATCGTACAAAAACAGCGCATTGAGCTGGAACATTCATATGCCAAATCGGAGAGACTTTTACTTAACATTTTACCCGCATCAGTGGTCGAGAGGCTCAAAGAAAACCCGGATCAAATGATTGCCGATGATCTTGAAGACGTCGTGATTTTGTTCGCTGATATCGTAAATTTCACCAAGACCTCAGCCAACCTGCCCGCCTGCGAGGTCGTGGCCCTTCTCAACAAGGTTTTTTCATCATTTGACGATCTTGTGGCGGATGCAGGGTTGGAAAAGATCAAAACATCCGGCGACGCCTATATGGTGGCCGCAGGCATTGGTGATCCTCAGGCCGACGATATTCAGCGGGTGGCTGATCTGGCTTTGGGTATGCTCGCATCCGTACAGCAGCTCAATGCAATTCACCGGCCTAAAGTGGCTGTAAGGGTCGGCATTCATTCAGGTCGTGCCACGGCGGGTGTCGTAGGCAGCTTGAAATTCTACTACGACATTTGGGGCGATACTGTGAATTTGGCCGCGCGTTTGCAAACCGCAGCTAAGCCGGGTTCAATCCGCATATCCCAAACCGTGCATGACGCATTGGGAAGCGATTACGCCTATGAGAACCGCGGCCCTACCCCGCTCAAGGGCAAAGGTGAGTTGGAAACCTTTGTACTTTTATCAAAAGAGAGGTCATGACCTAGCGTAACCTCCAAAATAACGTCAGCGTCATATAAAACCGGTCGCATCCCCCAACTTCTAAGGTTAAAAAGACCCTGTTAACCGCAGGAGATTTTTAAGTGACTGCTTTTTCGCATCTCGCGCGTCCCAAGATGTCGCCCAGTGAGGCGCAAAGCTATTTTCTGCATAATGCGAAATGGTTTGGTCCCTCCACTGGTGTAACGCCAGTTGTGACCTACGCGTTTACTGCGCCTGCTACATTTTCTGACATTAGAGCAGCCCAGGATATTGCGGCTATTGAGCGCGCGCTTCAGGAGTGGGAAAAACAAACAGATATCTCATTTACGCGAAATGCAAATGGCACGGCGGCTGATATCGAGTTCTACTTCATGCCTAGTCAGGGAACGGCCCATACGGATCCCAACCGGTCTTCAGGTGATGGACAGTTTAATACACTTGCGGTGGCATATTGGAATTTCACAACACCACCCTTTGGGGCAGTACAACAATTGACAGATGTTGATATCGAGTTTGATCCGGCAGATTTTCCGGTTTCGGGCTCGCCGACCACGGCCGATGAAAATTATATGTCTTTAGTTGCTCTGCATGAGCTTGGTCACGCGATCGGCCTGCTTCATCCCGAGGAGATGCGTCCGGGCAATGAGGCTTTACCGGAGGATATGAACCAGATCATGCACGGCTTGATCGATCCTGCCTCATCCAGCTTGGCCGTTGGTGATGTGGCCGGTGCGCAGTTTTATTATGGCGCACCGTCTGGTGGAACCTCCAATTTTCAAATTGGCAATCAGAGCACCGCCGCGAATGAAGTTTTAGATTCCAGCGCTCAAAGCCAGGACATGCAGATCTATGGTCTTCGCGGCAATGACACGCTTTTGGGTGGCACCGGTACGGACATGCTTTTTGGCGGTATCGGCAATGACAGCCTAAACGGCAATGGCGGTCAAGATTTGGTCTTTGATGCCTTTGGAAATGACACGCTGATCGGCGGGGCCGGTGAGGACAATCTACACGCCATTGAGGGGCGCAACCTTCTTCAAGGTGGTGCCAGTGGCGACGCACTGCGCGGAGGCATTGGCAACGATACGCTTGAGGGCGGAGCAGGTAGTGACGCGCTATTCGGCGACGATTTAACACGCGTGACCAGCAGCAGCTTTTGGTTTGGTGATGATGTGTTGGAGGGCGGGGTTGGCAACGATCTTCTCGAAGGCGGTTTGGGGGATGATGTGTTTGTGTTCGCACCGGGCGAAGGCAACGATAAAATCGGGATCATTGTATTCAATTCAAGCTCTGGTTTTTCCATATCTTCGTCCAACACCCCGGACTTTCAGGTCGGCAGGGACCAATTGGACGTCACCTCCTTTGGCTTTTCCTCTGAGACACAAGTGCTGACGAAGCTCTCTCAAAGCAGTAATGGCGCTGTGTTCAACAGCAATGGCACAAGCGTCACCCTTTACAATGTTGATGTAGGCAGCTTGTCCATCAACGATTTCATCTGGTAAATATTATGACCTTCAAGACGGCGAACAGTTTTTCAGCTCCGGCTATTCTTGCATTCATTTCACTGAGTGCTTGTGGCGGCGGCGGTGGGGGGAGCACGCAAAATACTCCCGACAGCGCGCTCTTTACGGCTTCCAGCCCGGACGTGACGTTGGATGTGTCATCTCTGAACCGTGCAACTGATGTGGTTAGCACGCAGACAACGGCGCTGAATGCACCCAGCACATTGGTGGGCGGTGTGCTCGCAGGTACTGTGAGCTACTCATACGAAACGGGTGCCAGCAATTTCATCACACTTTCGGGCGGCAAAACTGCGGCGATTGATGACAGAGCGACCACGGTGTCCTTCATGTTTGCAAATGCCGATATCGTCGGAGTTGCGGGCGTGGCTGCGACGAATATGCCGTCGAGCAGCACGGCCAGTTATTCGGGTCATGCCAATGCGGTTGTGAACGACGGAAATACGATAACGCAATTGACCAGCTCGACCGTGACCGCCAATTTCAGCAGCGATCTTGCAAATATCTCGTTGAGTGGAGATGGTCGGTGGTTGCGCATCAACGACGCAAACATCAACGGCACTCGCATTACCGGAGGCAATGTAAGCGTCTCATCAGATTTCGCGAATGCTCCGGCCACCAGCGGTGATTTGGATCATGCAGGTCAGTTCTTTGGGGTCGGCGCCAGCGAAGTGGGCGGGACATTTATTATCGACAAGACCGATAACGGTACGAGTTTCAAAGCCCAAGGCGTTTATAACGGCGCAAGGTAAGCGAGCGGCACATGAACAAGCAGAAGTTGATTACGCTGTTCGAGGTCTCCGGCTCTGTCCTTGCGATGATCTATGCTCTGCTGATTGCGTCCAACACGGGCAACGAGATTTTGGGCTTCTCATTGCTGTTGATCTCAGCGTTATTATTTGCAGCCTGGGGATGGATCGACAAACGCTGGGCATTTTTTGCGCTACAGTTTTTCTATGCGGCGTCCGCCATCATCGGATTGATCCGCTGGGCTTAAAGCGTTTTGCGTTTAACTTTAAACATAATGCATCACTTAACGCGTTGAAATCTTTGATTTCAGAAAGCTTTAGATGATTCCAAGTTTAAAGCGGAACCCTCTAGTTCAACTCTCGGTCAAATATCAGCTTGTGCGCGTCAAAGCTGCTTGAACGCCGTCCAAACCGCAACTGCCAGAAAACTTATCCCATTGTTATCAATTGGAAAAAACACCGTCTGACACTACTTTTCTAGAAGAGTAGATTTGAAAAGCGCGCGCACCAGATCAGCCAAACCTATCAACGCAAACGCGCTTCCGTTTTTGCGTCAAAATACATTGCAGTGGCGGGATCAAAAGACACCCCTG
>CAKZTM010000083.1 GCA_937920555.1 uncultured Paracoccaceae bacterium
ATGGTGAGCCCTGCAGGATTCGAACCTGCGACCCACTGATTAAAAGTCAGTTGCTCTACCAACTGAGCTAAGGGCCCACGCAAGGCCCGGTTTCTAGGGATAACACTCCCGTCGGTCAAGTGCGAAATTGGAACAATCCAATCCACGACCTGCGGCCATCGCTGGATTGTCACCACCGCAGCTCTTATATAGGCGCCATGTTGACCAAGCGCCCATCCCCTCTGCCGATTCCGTTCTTGAAAATGCACGGTTTGGGCAATGACTTCGTGATCATCGACGCACGAGAACGCGACGATCCGATGACCCCTGAATTGGCGCGGTCAATTGGCGACCGGCACCGGGGCGTTGGCTTTGACCAGTTGGCGGTGATCCACCCATCAACGGACGCGGATGCGGAATTGGTGTTCTGGAATGCCGACGGCTCCACGGCTGGCGCTTGTGGCAATGCGACCCGGTGCATCGCGGCACTTCTGATGGATGAAACCGGCCAATCAAGCTTGACCCTGAAGACCGAGCGCGGCCTTCTTTCGTGCGCGCATGCAGGCGAGCTGATCTCCGTCAACATGGGCGTGCCTCTGACCGATTGGAACCAAATCCCGCTTACTCAAGAGGTCCAAACCACCGACCTACCACTTGAGGGCAACCCGGCCGCGTGTTCCATGGGCAATCCCCATTGCACCTATTTCACCGACGATATTTCTGACGGGGCGCTCACCTCCATCGGTCCCAAAACCGAGACCGATCCGCTCTTCCCAGAACGCACCAACGTGCAGCTCGTCCAGATCACCAGCCGTTCCACCGCCCGCGTTCGCGTATGGGAGCGTGGGGTCGGGGTGACGCTGGCCTCCGGCTCTTCGTCCTGTGCGGTCGTGGTGAACGCGAACCGGCGCGGGCTCATGGACCGCAAAGCCACGCTGACCCTTGATGGCGGCGATATCCAGATCGACTGGCGCGATGATGGCGTTTGGATGACCGGCCCCACCCAAAAGGTCTTTGCAGGCCAGTTCGACCCGAGCTTCCTGTGAACGCGCCCATGCTCAAAGGCCCAAGGTTCGAGACCTTCGGATGCCGCCTCAACGCCTACGAGACCGAGGCCATGAAGGACCTGACCCAAGGGCTCGACAACACGATCATCATCAACACCTGCGCTGTGACGGCGGAGGCCGTGCGCCAAGCCCGGCAACGCATCCGCAAGCTGCGCCGCGAAAACCCCGACGCTCAGATCATCGTCACCGGATGCGCGGCCCAGACGGAGACCGAGACCTTCCAAGCCATGCCGGAGGTTAACCAGATCGTTGGCAATATCGAGAAGATGCAGGCCAGCACCTGGGACCTCCTGCGCACCGGCGACACAGAGAAAATTCAAGTCAACGACATCATGTCCGCGACGGAAACTGCAGGCCACCTGATCGACGGCTTTGGCACCCGCGCGCGCGCCTATGTGCAGGTCCAAAACGGCTGCGATCACCGCTGCACCTTTTGCATTATCCCCTACGGTCGCGGCAACTCCCGCTCAGTCCCCGCAGGCGTTGTGGTCGAGCAGATCAAACGGCTGGTGGATAACGGCTATAACGAGGTGGTACTCACGGGCGTGGACATGACAAGCTGGGGCGCTGATCTGCCGCGCGAGCCGAAACTTGGCGATCTGGTCCAGCGCATCCTGAAACTGGTGCCGCACCTGCCACGCCTGCGCATCAGCTCCATCGACAGTATCGAGGCGGACCCGGCCCTGATCGACGCCATCGCGACCGAGCCCCGCTTCATGCCCCACCTGCACCTGAGCTTACAGGCCGGCGACGACATGATCCTGAAACGGATGAAACGACGCCACTTGCGCGACGATGCGATCCAGTTTTGCGAGGATATGCGCCGCGCCCGCCCCGATATCGTCTTTGGCGCTGACATCATCGCAGGTTTCCCGACCGAAACCGACGCCATGTTTGAAAACTCGCTAAAGCTGGTGGAAGATTGCGGCCTGACATGGCTCCACGTCTTTCCCTATTCGGTGAGGGAAGGCACGCCCGCCGCGCGCATGCCTCAGGTGGACAAAGCCACCATCAAAGCCCGCGCCGCTCAGCTGAGGGCCGCAGGCGAGACCCGCGTGACCGCCCACCTCAAGGCCCAGATCGGCAAGACCCATAACGTGCTGATCGAGAACCCGCGCATGGGCCGGACCGAGCAATTCACGGAAGTTGCGTTCGAGACCGACCAGCCGGTTGGGCAAATCGTGCGGGTCAGAATCATAGGCCGAACAGACGCCCAACTCATCGTTGAAAACTGACCTGCCAGACCGGGGGATGGCGAACCGAGACCTGTTCTGGGTGCTTTACGGCGCATCCACGTCCCACCTCAAACGCAGCACCAAGCCGCACCAAATCGCCAGCCCATGGGACGGTCTGGCGATGCCCGGGGCACTTCGTGCCTGTTAACCGGGCCAGTGACCTCGAAATATTATGGTCAATATGTTATTTCGTAAAAAACGTTAGAGGCTTGAGTTTCAGGATGCAGCCGAAACATAGAAACAATGCTCGAAAAAAGCGCTCGGAAAAGCGCGCAATTGACTATGGGGTAGGAAAGAAAAGGCTGTCTGATG
>CAKZTM010000084.1 GCA_937920555.1 uncultured Paracoccaceae bacterium
AGCGTGATGTGCCTCTCCTTTATTCAAGCCGACTTGTGCCTGCCGCTGAATGCCTTCGTCAAGCAGCCAATCAAGGACGAATAATGTTCTGATGACGCGCCCAACTTCGCGCCAAGACCGCGACAGTGCATTTCGTTTTGGCCCAGTACGCACGAAGCGGGGTAAAAACGGCAAGATTTCAGAGTTTGGTTTGAGCTATTGACATCGGGCAATGTTCCGTAAGTATATTCCGATAATGGCTTGAATTGGAATGTGCATGCAACAGATTTGGTCCGATAAAGAGCTGAGGGAGCGTTGGACTGTAAGTGACGCGGAGCTCGGCCTGCTTAAAGGCGTTTCTGAGCCGCGACGTCTGACGCTTTGTTACTATCTCAAGTATTTCCAGCTGCACGCCCGATTTCCCAAATCGTTGGATTTGGTCTCTGCGCAGGTACTTGGGTTTTTGGGGTCGCAGATTGGTAGCGCCGATGACAATGGGCTTCCCAATGTTCCGAAGAGAACAGCTCGCTTTTACCGACGCCAGGTTATTGCGTTTCTCGACATTCAGCGCTTTGACAAGGAGGCCCGCGCGGTTTTCACGGACTGGCTGGTCGAGACCATTTTACCGACCGCGGCGAATGAAGTAACATCGGATGCTGCCATTACAGAGTGGTTTTTGGCCATGCGAATGGTTCGCCCCAGGGATAAAGCCCTGGCAAATCTGATTGCGAAGGCGGAGCGCGGGTTTGAACACATTCTGTTTGCCAGGATCGCAGGGCGACTTTCAGATGATCAACGGGTGCGCCTTGATGCCCTGCTTGAGACGGCGGATGGCTTTTCTCCTTTTGCTGAGGTGTCGCGCAGTTCCGGTGCTGCGAGCGTCGAAAACGTCCTCAAAACGGTGACACGCCTGGAAACCGTTTGTGCAGTCGGCTTGGGTCGAACGATCTTGGCAGACGTGCACCCCGATATTATTGAACGGTTTCGGTTGCGGGCGGGTACAGAAGACGCATGGGACATGCGCCGGCACCCCGATGAGACCCGCTATGCGCTGCTGTGTTGTTTCCTTATTCCCCGACAGGCAGAACTGATTGACGAACTCGGTGATCTTCTGATCAACATCACCCATAAGATATCGGCCCGTGCAGAAACAAAGGTCATCAAGGAGCTTGTGGCCGAGTTTCGCAAGGTCGAGGGGAAGACGGCGCTCCTTTTCAAGGTGGCGCTTGCGGCAGAAGCGGAACCGACCGGTCGAGTATGTGATGTGATTTTCCCGGTGGTCAGCCAGAAGACCATCAGCGATCTGGCGAACGAATATCGTTCGGAGAACCCGTCATTTTCGTACCGCGTGCATCGTAAGATACGCCGATCTTATGCGCAGCATTATCGGCGCATTCTTCCAGTAATCCTCAAGACGCTCACCTTCAGGTCAAACAATCAGACCTGGCGCCCGCTTTTGGATGCCATTGAGGTCTTGACCGCAGATACGATCAGGAAACCGCAATACTTTTCTCTCGATGAGGTGCCGCTTGACGGTGTTGTCAGACCCAAGTGGCGAGATATTGTCATCGAACCCGGACCCGGAGGACAATCCCGCATCAATCGCCTCAACTATGAGATTTGTGTCCTTCAAAGCCTGAGGGAACGTTTGCGCACGAAGGAGGTTTGGATTGAAGGTGCGGCCAGATACCGCAATCCTGACCAGGATCTTCCACAGGATTTCGATGACAATAAAGAGCAGTACTTCCAGGACATTGGACAGCCATTGGAAGCGGGTCTTTTCGTCGAACGCCTCAAGGGTGATCTCATCGCCGCCCTGGATGTATTCAACCGCGATTTGCCTTCGAACAAGGACGTGGCGCTGAAGTCGCGAGCCGGCAAAACCCGGATATCGCTCAAACCACTGCAGGCCCAAGATGATCCGGCCATGCTGGATGCACTGAAGGAGGAATTGATCCACCGTTGGCCGATGACCAGCTTGTTGGATGTGCTTAAGGAGGTCGATCTGCGCATCGGCTTCACCAAATCTTTCCCCACGGCGGCCGCGCGACAAGCCCTGTCCGGCGATGAGGTATCCCGCAGGCTTCTGTTGGCACTCTATGGGATCGGCACCAATATCGGGCTCAAAGCCATCGCCGCCGGGCCGCATAATGTGACGTACAAGGAATTGCTCTACATTCGGCAGCGCTTCATTCACAAAAATGCACTCCGCGCCGCAACCCGTGCCATTGCCGACGCCACATACCGGGTTCGTCTCGCAGATATCTGGGGCGAAAGCAGCAGCAGTTGCGCGTCGGATTCCACACAACTTGCATCCTGGGATCAAAACCTGATGACCGAGTGGCACCAGCGCTATGGCGGGCGCGGCGTCATGATCTACTGGCACGTCGATGCGAAGGCGACCTGCATTCATTCGCAACTCAAGCAGGTCTCCTCGTCAGAGGTCGCGTCGATGATTGAGGGTGTCTTGCATCACGGCACCGACCTGGAGATTGATCGCCAGTTTGTTGACACCCACGGCCAGAGTGTCGTCGGTTTTGCCTTCTGCTATTTGTTGGGGTTTGAGCTCATGCCCCGGTTTAAAGGAATAGCGCGGCAAAAGCTGGTGCGTGCAGTTCCGAAGGCAGAGAAAACCTACAAAAACCTCGACCCGTTGTTTGCACCCAAACCAATCAATTGGGACCTGATCGCCCAGCATTACGATGAGATGATCAAGCTTGCGGTCGCCCTGAAACAGCGAACTGCCGAGCCCGAAGCAATCCTGCGCCGGTTTATTCGTGGCCAAAGCCATCCCGTCTTCGCCGCGCTCCTTGAACTGGGTAAAGCAGCCAAGACACTATTCTTGTGCAAGTATCTCAGTGACAAGGATCTGCGCCGAGAGATCAATTCCGGGCTTAACGTGATCGAGCGCTGGAACGGTGTGAACAATTTCATCTTCTATGGCAACGGCAATGAACTTGTCTCCAACCGTCGCGAGGATCAGGAAATCTCGGTGTTGTCGCTGCATCTGTTGCAAGGAGCCATGGTCTATGTGAACACGCTCATGATTCAGGACATTCTCGCCGATCAAGCCTGGCGCCAGAAAATGACGAACCGCGACATGGCGGCGCTGAACCCGCTGCCACACGGTCACATCAACCCATACGGGGTATTTGATCTCGATATGAACAGTCGCCTGCCCCTGAACGATATGCCGGTGGCGGCATGAGGCGTTCCGAAACTTATAAATTCCGGAACGGAATTTTCCGGGCGCAAAAACAAAACCTTATATATTCCGTAACTTTGTTCCGTATCAACGGCCCAAAAATGGACCCAAAACCATGCTGATCGGCTATGCGCGCGTTTCCACCACCGGACAG